>USKC01000016.1 GCA_900555195.1 uncultured Lachnospiraceae bacterium | reverse complement strand
TATTATTATTATTATTATTAATTATTATTATAATCCTTCAGGAAGGAAGGATGCGGCGTACAGAATCCCGGACAATCAGTTTACAGGGGATCTTCTTTTCCTCTTCCCCTTCCGTCCAGTCCGCCTCCGCACCGGCGTCCTCCTTCTCTTTCGCATCCAGGCGTCCCAGAAGAATTCTCGCCGCTTCGTGGCCTACCTGTGTAAGGGGCAGTTCCATCGTGGTCAGAGCCGGCTGAAAAAACTCCGCCATATCCTGATTATCAAAACCAGCCACGGAAATGTCCTTCCCCACCTGTATCCCATGCTGTTCAAAATAATCATATACCCCTCCGGCCATCCGGTCGCACATGCAGTAAATCGCCGTCACTCCGGCTTTCACCAGTTCCCCTGCCAGCCTTTTCCCCGAACCGCGCTGCCAGTCCCCATAACACACATAACCAGGATTATAGAGGATCTGCTCTTCAAACAGGGCCCTCTGATAGCCCTGCAGACGTTTCTGCGTATGAATATTGCCCGCGCGTCCTCCCAGCACCCCAATCCTGCGGTGTCCCATAGAAATCAAATATTTGACAATGTCATAGCTGCCCTTCTCATCATCTATGACTACGCTGGGAACCCCCGGCGTATCCCCATAAGCGTACGCCATCACCGCAGGCAGCGGGAAACCGACGAAGCTTTTCAATATACGGGCATGCCCGGCCACATACAGGACGCCGTCCACCTTAATCGACATCAGTTCCTGCAGCACAGGCTCCAGCACAGAGCGGTATGCCCTCTCGTCTTCAAACCAGGTATCCTGCCAGCGGGCATACAGACGCAGATTCTGTATCACGGCCCGGTAGCCCCTTTCCTCGCAGTAAGCCATAATCCCTTCCAGCATTCCGGGAGTGGAGAACTGGGCGATATCTTCTGCAATAATGCCCACTATCCTGGTCCTGCGATTCCGCAGCCCCTGGGCGATATAATTGGGCTGATATCCCCTCTTGCGCACCACTTCCAACACCCTCTGCCTGGTTTCCTCGCTCACCTTTGGCTTCCCGTTCAGGATATTGGACACGGTCGTCGCCGATACGTTGCATTCTTTTGCTATTTCCTTTAATGTCACCATTTCACGCCACCCCGCCTTTCCAGCTTAACGATAAACCATTCCCCTTCTCCAGTTCCCTCTTTGTTTTTCTGAAATCATCCGTATTTACTGGAATTATAACATCTTTCTCTATGGCTGACAAGGCAGCTTCCGGTTATCCGTCAACTAAACAACTAAAATAGATGTTCAGGAAAGCCGCCTGTTCCAGGCGTCGATGCGTCCCGCAGTTTCTTTGGGAGTAAGCCGCGAATTATCCGGCAGATACACAGGAGGCTTTGTTTCATGGGCATGCACCCAAAGCCATACATTAAAATGCCTAGAACTTTTCAGCCAGGCCCTCTATTTTGCGCCCTATGCGCATCTGTCCCTCCATGCCGAAGCGTTTTACGATGAGGCACGCGCGCCGGACCTCCAGCTCGGCGCTGCGATCACTGGATTTGCGACACTTCAGCGCAAATCCTGATTGAAAAAGGCGCTATCAAGCGCATTTTTCAATCTTACTCTCCCGGCTTTAACAGCGTATCCAGCACCTGCCCCTGGATCCTGGCCAAGTAGTCGTTGGGATGGTTGAGCATATTGCCTGTTATGTCAAAATACCTCTTCCGCTTCATCAACGCCCTCTGCACATTCTGGACGTCCGCCACGGCAGTTCCTTCCTCCTCAAGCTGCCACAGCGCTTCCGCCTGATCTCCTTGGTGAGCCTGAAACCAGAACGGGGCGGTAGCGGTCAGCTCGTTAGGCAGGGTGGTCGCCATCAGCACATATTCCGCATCCGGGCAGGAAGAACGAATGCTCCCGCGCAGCCTGCGCGTCTTTTCCAAATACTCCTGTCCGCTGCAGCGGTCGTTCATGCCGAAGCCCAGGATCACCAGATCAGGCTCATAAGCGCAGGCACGTTCCATCGCGCTCCTGATCGCCCAATCCGAATCCTGGCCTCCTACAGAAGTATTGACCAGACGCACAGGCCCTTTGTAATAAGCTTTCAGACTTTCTTCCAGCAGCTTCGGCCAGATAGGCTGTCCCGGCGGGAGACCGTAAAGCCCGCTGCTGTCGCAGCCGCAGGAAATGCTGTCCCCATACAGAACGATGGTTACCGGCTCTCCGCTCAAAGCCTTTCCAAAAAAACGCGGCAGCTTTTTCTCGGCGCTTTCCGGCCTTGGCCCCGTCCAGACCTCATTTGTCTCATAGGTTACCGCCAGCTGCCAGCGTGTTATATAAGACGGATTGCCGATAGCGCTCAGGTTCAGGAAACGCCCGTCCGTGGTCGCCACAGGCCCGAAGCCCAGCGCCTCCGTCCGGCTTTCCAATTCTCTGCGCGCTTCTTCTTCCGTGGGATGATAGAAGGTATCCCATCCTGTATGCGGGATCCGGCTCCCCTCTGCCAGCGCAAGCCGCCCATCCTTTACGACGCAGTCCCCGCCCAGCTCATAGGCCTGCGTACCATCATAGCTTTCTATTTTCAGAACCGTTTCCGGCCGATAGAGGAATGGGGCGCTGCATGCACCATCCTCTTCAATCATGGCGAAGGTTTCCCGATAGACCTTCTTTCCTTCCCATACTCTTGCCAAAAGTTCCCCCAGTCCGTTCATATCCGCTCCCATCTGCGCGCCAGGGCGCGCACATAAAACCAAGGGGATGCAAAAGCGCCCCCCCTCGTTTAGAATCACGGCGGTTCAGGATCCCAGAACCGCCGCCCTGTTTTTTAAATTCAGTCTTTCCATCCGGAAAGCGCAAAGGAACGCAGGCAGGCGCTCCCCCTTCCCCTGTACTCCAGGTAGATCGCCTGTACCCCGTCGGGGATATCGATCGCCGCCTTATACTGCGTCCAGACATTGGTAAAGCCCACTGGAATCTCCCCCAAAGAAGGGCCGTCCCAGGCCGTTTTCACATGGAAGGAACCGCTGCAGTAGCCGCGCGTCCAGATGGACACCTGATGGATGCCCTTGCAGTCGAAATACTTAAAGCCCGCGTTCGCCCCATCCGTCATATTGGCGATAAAGCCCGGCTCTTCCTCTCCATCCCCTCCGTCCTGCGTAATCTTAGGGAATCTGGCATCCATCCAAAAGCCCCAGGGCCCCGAGCCTCCGGTATAAACAGAATCCTCCCGGGTAAACAGGCTGCATGCAAGATACGCCGGATACTCTCCTTTTCCTTCCAGCGGGCCTCCGTTCGCCCCGCAGGAAGTCATCTCTGCCTGCGGAATCGAACCGTCCTCGCAAAAAAAGATCTTCTCAATACATCCCTGCCTGCTGAAATTCGTCCCGTCCGTATGCCTATGGTAGAAGATATACCAGTCTTCTCCGATCTGGATGATGCTTCCGTGGTTATTGGCCCCATAATACATGGGCTTTTCCGCCGGTTTATAGGAATCGATGTGCATATCGTTATTGGCGATAATCACGCCGCCGAATGTAAATCCTTTCATCGGATCCTTGCTGATAGCATAGCAAAGCTCATACATCACAACAGAGGAATAGATAAAATAATAGGTATCCCCGCGCTTGCGGATGGAAGGCGCTTCAAAGAATTCGTGCCCTTCGTATCCGCTGCCCGCGCTGTAAGGCTGGCTCGGCATCAGGAATACAGGTTCTTCCAGAATCGTGAGCATATCCGGTCCCAGCACCGTTCCCATAGGGCCGCTGCGGCTCTTGTCCCCCACCGCGCAGAATCCCGTATACAGATACGTCTTCTCCCCTTCCGTCATCACGCCGGGATCGAACTGCGGTTCGTCACCTTCCCGCTCTCCCAGGCGGGTGCCGTCCTGGTAATGCACATAACCATAAAATTCATACTGTCCCGCCGGCGTGTCACAGACGGCTACGGAAACCACGGAAACCTTGTCCAGCACATAATACAGATAATACCTGCCATCCGGCCCCACTGTCACATCCGGCGCATACAGGCACATCCTTCCGTCCGGATTCAGCGGATCCTGCGTCTTGCGGTAGATCACCCCTTCATACCGCCAATCCCCCAGGTCGTCTACCGGCGCAGACCAGCATACATAATCGTTCAGGCAGTACACATGTCCGCGGAAACGGTCATGGGAGCCGTACACATAAACTCTTCCGTCGAATACATAAGGTTCCGCATCCGGTATGTACTCCCAGGAAGGCAGGTACGGATTGTATGCCTGCTTCTTCCCGCCGCGGACATCCCTCCCCTGCGAGGCACACGTCACAGCTTTTTCTTCTTTCATTTCCCTTCTCCCTTCTTCCTTTATAATAAAATGTTTTCGCCCTAAACGGGGCGCGCATTTTTAAGCGTCCCGTTTATCGTTAAACCTATAAGAAAATTGTACCGATATGGTTCCTCTTTGTCAATCTCTTCTTTCGCATTATGTCAGCCCTTAACCGCTCCCACTACGATGCCTTTAACAAAATATTTCTGCAGGAACGGATAAATAATCAAAATCGGCACCACGCCGATTACGGCGATCGCCATCCGCGCGGAAGCCTTCGGGATCTGGGCCAGCGCGTTTCCAACCCCTGACATGCCCGTAGAATTTTGGGACAGATAATCGATGTTGCGCATCATATTGTTCAGCAGCTGCTGGATGCTGTACAGGCTGCTGTCCGTTACATAATACAGGCCGTTCATCCAGTCATTCCAGTATCCCAAGCCAATGAACAGAATAATTGTAGCTACAATAGGCTTACAAAGAGGAAGCACTACACGGGTAAATATAGTCAGTTCCCCGGCCCCGTCTATTTTGGCCACTTCTGTCAGCGCCTGCGGCACATTGGTCTGTATATAGGTTCTGGTCAGGATTACATTATACGTCCCCATCAGCAGGCTGGGGATGATCAACGCAAAAATTGTATTTTTGATATGGAAATACTGCGTATAGATAATATAAGTGGGGACGATCCCTCCGTTAAAAATCATGGTGAAGAACAAATAAAAGGCAAGGAAGGTTTTTCCCGGGAAACTGGGCTTAGACAGCACATAAGAGTACAGCAGCGTCATAATCAGCCCCAGGATCGTTCCCGCTACAGTCACGAAAATGGTGATGCCATAAGCCCGGAAGATCTGCGTTTTTTCGTTCCATATATAAGCATAGGATTCCAGGCTGAATTTCCTCGGCCAAAAGGAATAGCCATACTGCATCAGCGTATCATCCTCTGTAAAAGAAGACGACACCATCAGCAAAAACGGCGCTATCACTATGACCATGGCGAGGATCATCACGATATTCAGAACGATCTGTCCTTTTCTTTCACTTTTATACATAATTCCCTCCGCTAAAACAGCGCGCTTTCGCTGTCAATTTTTCTGGTTACCCAGTTCGCCGCCATTACCATCACAAAGCCCACAAGGGACTGATAAACGCCCGCCGCAGACGACATGCTGATATCCCCCAGCGTCATCAGGCCGCGGAACACATAGGTATCGATCGTGTTGGTCACATCGATCAGCGGGGCTGAATTCTGCGTTACCTGATAAAACAGGCCGAAATCCGAATAAAAGATCCTGCCGATGGCAAGCAGCGTCAGCGTCACTGCCGTGGTCTTCAGAAGCGGGATCGTAATGTATCTGACCTGCGCCATTTTTTTCGCGCCGTCGATAGCCGCCGCTTCATACAGTTCGTTGTCGATTCCCATGATTGTAGCGTAATAAATGATGGAACTATACCCCACGCCTTTCCAGGCATTCACAAACACAAGGATAAAAGGCCAGTATTTCGGTTCCGTATACCAGGATATCGGTTCCTGCCCGAAAAATTTCAGGACCGCGTTAAAGTATCCGTTTTCCCCGCTCAGGAAACCGTAGACCAGATAGCTTACCACGACCATGGAAATCATATACGGCAGAAGGATCACCGTCTGATATACTTTTACCTTGCGTCTGCTTCTGATCTCGCTGAGTATAATGGCGATCGAGACTGAAAGGATCAGGTTGATGACAATGAATACGAAATTGTAGCACAGCGTATTCCTTGTGATCCGGAAAGCGTCCGGCGTTGTAAAAAGATATTCAAAATTATCCAGCCCTGCCCAGGGGCTTCCCAGGATCCCCAGCCTGAAATTCAGCCGTTTAAAGGCAATCACAATACCGAACATGGGCAGGTAGTTATTAATCAGCAGATACAGAAATCCCGGAAGCGCCATAATATAAAGCGGAAGGTATTTCCTTAAACTTTTCTTTCTTCGTTTTCCCATCCCTGTCTTCTCCGTTTTTATATTCTTTGTTCAGCAAAGGGCTATTGCGCATGGCGCAACAGCCCTTTGCTTTCCCAAACATTTGCCTTTTACTTATTTTCCGCAGCCCAGGCGTCAATCTGAGTCTGCATCTCGTCTATAATCTTCTGAATTCCCGCAGCCTCCAGCTCCTGGTTGAACTCCTGCAGGGTGGTAGCAGGATCTGCCAGGCCGTTTTCCACAATCGGGACATATTTACTGGTCACATTGGCGATTGCCGTAATCTCATTGCGCACGTTATCCGTATTGAAAATGAATCCGAAGTAAGGATACAGGGTCGCATCTTCATTGCTGGCTTCCAGCACATCCCAGTAATCGGCAGGGTTGCCGTCCCATACATAGGCGATCTTGCTGTTGTTCATCATATAGCACTCACTTCTCCAGCCATCCATTTCAGCCGTTACATTATCGCCGTATCCGATGATCCCGTTTTCCGCATCAAGGATTTCATAGTCTTCATTCTCAATACCGTAGCAGAACAGGTTCATCATTTCCGGATTATTATGCCACAGTTCGAAGAAGGCCATCGCCTTCTCAGGCGTGTCGCTGTTGGTCGGGATCACCCACTGGAATACATTGTAGTTGCCGGTTCCTGTTCTCCCGTCCCTGATATAGATCTGGCTGGTCTCAATATCGTGGCCCGTGCCCTTCTCAATATTGTATCCCGGCTTCACGGAAGCGATATAGCCGAATACATTGCCCTGGTCAATGGTGGTGTTTCCCCAGGATTCCGTCGTATTGACATCCGGAACGATATACCCGAGCTGCTGCCACTCATAGGCCTGCTCAGCCATTTCCCGGTATTCATCCGACGCATACATATTCACTGCAGTAAAGGAACCGTCCTCGTTCTGGAGGATTCCAACGCCGCTCTCCACGGAAGCAGAGTCCATAACGAACGGATAGTATTTCATGATCGTCCCGGCATCGTCAGCCATGGTCAGCATATACATATCCGGATATTTTTCCTTTACCCGCGCGAACAGGTCGTTCAGCTCTTCATCCGTCACATGGGCTTCCGGTTCGATCCCCATCTCCGTCAGAATATCTGTCCTGCACACCAGCCCCACATTATTATAATGTTCCGCGAAGGTGGGCATGCCGTAAATTTCATCACGAATCCGGAACGCATCCCAATAATCGGCATACTCTTCATATACCGTGGGCGCATATGTCTGCATCAGCTCCTCCAGGGGCTGCAGCTGTCCCCTGCTCTCATAATTTTTCGCCTGGGCAATCGTAAACATCAGATCGACGTCGTCGCCTGAAGAAAGCATCAAATTATACTGATCGTTCATCGCTCCCCATTCCACAAGCTGGATATCAACGGTTGCGTCAATATATGGGGCGATAATCTCGTTCAGTCTCTGCTCCACCTTTTCAATCTGAGACTCTTCGCTCTGGATGGAAGGAAAGACAATGACAAGATTCGTCATCTCTCCGTCCTTCAGCACCGGATCCGCTTCCCCCTCGCCTTCCGTTCCTGACGCCTCCGCCGTATCAGCGGCAGCGCCGTTTCCTGAGCCCGCGCTTTCCGAAGCGCCCTGCGTCGCCGTTTCCTGGCCGCCGCATGCTGTCATCGAAACTAACAGCGCCAAGGCTGTGAACAGCGCGGCTATTTTCTTCTTTTTCATAACATCTTCCTCCTTTTCCATAAATTTGATATTTTTATTGTAATAAAAAAAATCTTTTCCATACAATTTCATTTCAGGGCAAATGCTTGTCAGATTCAGACCTTTTTCCCCGTAAAACATGTCTGTTTTGTTAAAGAGAAACGTCTGATCTATTCTTGTGTTCTTTTTGTCAAATATGCTATTATAAAATAATTCTAAAATTGAAATTCTGCAACCGTTCCAAAAGTTTCGTTCCGGACTGACGCTGCATGACTGCAGTCAGATTTCTGTTTCAATTGAAGGAAAAGAGGCGTTTCATGTTCTTTCGGGGAAAAAATAGCATTTACCGCAAAAGTCTGTTCATCATCACCTTTGGCTACGGTTCTTTGATTTTGATATTCATTTTTGCCTATGCCTTTTCCACCTATCAGATCCTCGACAGCATCAGGAACACCAATATGGAGCCCGCCCGTTTCTTCGCCTCCACCCTGGACTACAGGCTGGACTATATCGACCGCAAACTCCTTATCTTCAATAACGGAACTGATGCCGTCTATTACAATACTCTGTTTACCCAGGCGGATTCGCTGAGCTTAGAGACCAGCAAATATATGGTTAAAAAGAAGCTCTATGAAATCGTTCTGGAATCCGACGAAGTTGTCCGTCTGTTCGTATACGTCCCCGAAGCGGATATCCTGATCTGCGACGGAGATGTCCGCGGACTGGCGGATGATGTAGACGCCTTTAACGCCTGGCTCATCTCATATCTGAACAGCCATGCGCAGAACCTTCCGCAGAAATGGGATATCTATCAAAATGATGAGAATGTCTTTCTCGGTCACGTTTATCAGTCGCAGGGAGGCTATATCGGCGCTTTCATCTCCCCCTCCAGCCTGTTTGCCGGAATTGAAGACATGCAGAACGCCCTGTTCCAAATCATTGGTGACGATGGCAGGACGGCATATGAAACCGGGAATATACAGATCAGCAGCCGTTCCCCACTATCCGTTACGCTGGCTCTGGCCTCCGCTGATTTCAGAATCCGTTACCTCCTCTCTCCTTCCCTTATTCTCCGCGAAGCGAAGTCCGCCCTGCTCTTCATCCCTTTTGCGCTGCTGAGCGCCGTCCTTTTTCTTTCCCTGGCCATCCGCCAGCAGATGCACAGCATCGTGCACCCCATCCATCGGCTGAAAGAAGCGATGATTCAGTTTCAGTCAGACGGTCAGGCCGTCCATCTGGACAATGCGGGGATCGTAGATGAAATCTCCATGCTCTATACCACTTTCAACGAAATGGAGCAGGCCATTAATGACCTGAAAATCCACAGCTATGAAAGCGAACTGGAAAAGAGGAAGATCCAGAACAATTATCTTTCGCTTCAGCTTCAGCCGCATTTTTATGCCAACGTCATGAACCTCATCTACGGAATGGCGGAATTAAGGGATTATGAAGGCATCCAGAGCCTGTCGACGGCGCTGGCGGAATATTTCCGCTACCTGATGGCTGATTCCTCGCACAGCGTTCCCATCTCCAGGGAACTGGAGTGTGTCGACGCCTATCTTCGGATCCAGAACATCCGCTACATGGATAAAATCCGATTCTGCCTGGAAATGGAGACCGAATTGAGGGATGAACCTCTCTTGCCGTTTTCCCTCCTTACTTTCGTCGAAAACAGTATCAAACATAATATTACGGACATCCGGCTTTTAGCCATCAAAGTCTCCATCCATACCCGGAAAGATGGTCTGATTCTCGTTATCAGGGACAACGGGAAGGGATTCGGAGACGATGTCCTTGACCGCCTCCGTGCGCACAGCTTTCTAAGCACGGAAGGCAGGCATATTGGAATCCTGAATATCATCCAACGTATGGAACTTTTCTACGGTTCCCGGGCGCACATTTTTTTCCAGAATCTTCCGTCCGGAGGCGCGGAGGTAACTATCCTTATCAAAAACGGGGAGGACATAAAATGAACCTGCTGATTGTAGACGATGAACCTGCGATCATCCTGATTATCAGAAAAGCAATTGACTGGGAATATACAGAAATTGACCGTGTTTTTTCAGCAAATAACATTTCCCGGGCCAAGGATATTTTCAATGAGCATACCATCGATATCCTTCTGTGCGATATTGAAATGTCCCAGGAGAACGGTCTGGATCTCCTGCGCTGGGTCAACGGCCAGCCCGGCATCACGGAAAAGCTGCTGCTGACCTCCCACAAAAATTTTGATTACGCCCAGTCCGCCATTTCCCTGGATGTGAGCGAATACATCCTCAAACCGGTCAGCTATAAGCAGCTTCAGGAAATCCTCAAAGCGGCGGGACAGCGTGTGCGTGAAAGAAGGCGCAAAAAACATCTGGAGCTGTACGGGGAATATGTGGAAAATCAGAAAAACCCGATACAAAGCTTTTTTGAACTTCTGATACGGGAGGATGTTTTTTCCGTTCCCGGCCAAATAGAGGAGGTAATCGGCAAGCAGCAGCTTCCTATTAGCCCGCAAAGCGTCTATACCCTTGTTTATTTCAGCGGAACAGACCGGAGGTATATTGAAGATTTGGGGCGGCGTTCCTATTTTTATCTGCAAAATATCGCAGCGGAGCTATGTCCGGAGGCTTCTACGGTTTCCGTGGAGAAGGATATCCTGTTTATTATGAGCAACCAGCTCACAGAAGGCCGCCTGCAGGCCGTCTGCCGGAATTATATGCAGAAAATCCAGGAGATTCTCAAATATAATATTTCCGCTTATATTGCCAGGGGCGTCGATCTGGTTTCCTTTTCCAAAACAACGGACGAACTGATCTGCATGTCCCAATATTACCATTCTCTTCCGCAGGAAATCTTCTACCATGAAGACTACGACCTGATGGAACCCGTTCCCATGTCCATTCTGCCTTCGGCCGCCGCGGTCTCCTCCTCTGATACCACAGCTGTAGCTTCTGTCAAAAAATATATCTGGGATCATCTGGGAGAGAGCATTACCAGAGAACAGCTCAGCGGTCTGGCCCATCTGAATAAGGACTACCTGAATCGGCTGTTCAAGCGTTACACCGGCTATTCCATCATCCAATATATACAGCTGTGCCGTATTGACCGGGCAAAGCGGCTCCTGAGCGAAGGGCAGAAAAGCATCACGGAAGTCTCCATCGAATGCGGCTTCAATTCCCCTGCCTATTTCACCAAAATCTTCCTGCGGCTGACGGGAGTTTCCCCAAAGCAGTATATGGCAGAAACGGCGGGGAAAAAGAAACAGGACGCGACATAGCCCGGCCCTGCGCAAAAGAGCCGGACATGCCGCGTCCTGTTTCTTCTTCCTGAACTGCATTTTCCGAAAAATCCCCTGATTCTCCGGAAAAGATCCAATTTTCTCAGGAAAGTTCCAATTTCCCTGTATAGAGTTGGTAATACGTTCCTTTCAGCTTCAGCAGGTCCTCATGATCGCCTCGCTCTATGATCCGGCCATGCTCCAGAACGATGATCGCATCGCTGTTGCGGATCGTGGACAGCCTGTGGGCGATGACGAATACGGTTCTTCCCTTCATCAGGTTATCCATGCCTTCCTGTACGATTTTCTCCGTCCGGGTATCAATGCTGGAAGTAGCCTCATCCAGGATAAGCACCGGCGGATCCGCCACTGCCGCCCTGGCAATAGCGAGCAGCTGCCTCTGTCCCTGGGAAAGCTCTTCCCCGTCTCCGCTCAGCTTCGTCTGATAGCCGTCGGGCAGTCTGCGGATAAACTGATCCGCATGGGCCAGGCGCGCTGCCTGGTATACCTCTTCATCCGTGGCATCCAGCTTCCCGTATCTGATATTCTCCATGATGGTTCCGGTAAACAGATGGGTATCCTGCAGCACGATGCCCAGCGAACGGCGCAGATCCGCTTTTTTGATCTTGTTGATATTGATTCCGTCATAGCGGATTTTTCCGTCCTGTACATCATAAAAACGGTTGATCAGGTTGGTGATCGTCGTTTTTCCTGCGCCGGTGGAGCCAACGAATGCCAGCTTCTGTCCGGGCTTCGCATACAGAGATACGTCATGCAGAACCATCTTATCGTCCGTATAGCCAAAGGACAGATCGAAGAACCGCACGTCTCCCTTCAGCTCCGTATAGGTAACGCTTCCGTCCGCCTGATGCGGGTGCCTCCAGGCCCACAGCCCCGTTCTTTCCTCACATTCCGTGATGTTTCCGTCCGCATCCTTCTTCGCATTCACCAGGGTTACATAGCCGTCATCCACTTCAGGCTCCTCATCCATCAGGCGGAAGATCCGCTCTGCGCCCGCCAGGGCCATGATGATGGAGTTAAACTGCTGTGCCACCTGCATGAAGGGCTGGGTGAAGCTCTTGGTAAACTGCAGATACGCCACAATGGTTCCGATGGTCAGGCCGCCGATTCCCGTAAGCAGCAGAACGCCGCCCAGAATCGCAGTCAGCACGAACTGGATGTTGCCGATATTTCCCATCACCGGCCCCATGATGCTGGCAAACGTATGCGCCTTGGAGGAACTCTCATACAGCCTGTTGTTGAGCACATCGAATTCTTCCTTGGATTTGCTCTCATGATTAAATACCTTAACCACGCGCTGGCCGTTCATCTGCTCTTCCACATATCCTGTCACGTCCGCCAGATCCACCTGCTGGCTGACGAAATACTTGCCGCTGTTGCCTCCAAGCATTTTGGCAACAAAGTACATGACAATAATCATCAGCACTGCCAGAAAAGTCAGGGGCACGCTCAGCACCAGCATGGAGATGAAGGTAACAACGATGGTGAGCCCGCTCATCAGAACCTGGGGAATGGACTGATTAATCATCTGACGAAGGGTGTCCGTATCATTGGTATACAGGCTCATGATGGAACCGTTGGTATTCTGGTCAAAATAGCGGATGGGAAGCGTCTGCATGTGCTCGAACATCTCATCCCTTACCCGTTTCAGAACGCCCTGCCCGATTTTTACCATCAATCTGTTGTAAAGATAGGAACCCACGATGCCCATTGCAAAGATGCATCCCAGCACCGTCAGCGCCTGATAAAGCCCTCCGAAATCCGGATCCGCCTGGCCCACCAGGGGAAGAATGTAATCATCCAAAAGGAATTTCATGGAGAAGGAAACGGAAATCGACGCCACAGAACACAGCAGAATGCAGATCACAACGATGATGAATTCCACCTTATAGGTTCCGGTCACATATTTCAACAGCCGTGCTGCTGTTTTCATCGTGTTTTGGGACATGCCGTTGTTTCTTTTATTCATCCTCGCTTCCTCCTTTCACCTGGGATTCATAGACCTCGCGGTAGATCTGGTTCGTCTTGAGCAGCTCTTCCGAAGTGCCCACGCCTTTCACCTCTCCCTCATCCAGGATGATGATCTGATCCGCATCCTCGATGGAAGAAATTCTCTGAGAAATGATGATCTTGGTGGTGTCCGGAATCTCCTCACGGAACGCCTTACGGATCAGCGCATCCGTCTTGGTGTCCACCGCGCTGGTGGAGTCATCCAGGATCAGGATCTTCGGCTTCTTCAAAAGCGCCCTGGCTATGCAGAGCCTCTGCTTCTGTCCTCCGGATACGTTATTGCCGCCTTCCACGATCATCGTATGATACCCTGCCGGGAAGTCCTGAACGAAATCATCCGCCTGCGCCAGACGGCATACCCGCTGCACTTCTTCGTCGCTGGCATTCTCATCGCCCCAGCGGATATTATCATATATGCTCCCCGTAAACAGCACGTTCTTCTGAAGGACAACAGCCACCTGGTCACGCAGCGCTTCCAGGTCATACTGCCGCACATCCGTACCGCCAACCTTCACACAGCCTCCCGTCACATCATACAGTCTGGGAATCAGCTGCACCAGCGTGGTCTTGGCGCTGCCCGTTCCTCCGAAAATGCCGATCATCTGTCCGGATTTTATATGCAGGTTCACATTCTTCAAAGAAAGTTTTCCATCTTCTCCCGCATAGCTGAAATTCACATTTTCAAAATCGATATCTCCATTCGGCACTTCCGTTCTGGCACCTTCCACGTTCTGCATCTCCGGAACTTCCGTAAGCACTTCAGCAATACGATCCGTAGAAGCTTCCGCAATCATAATCATGACGAATACGAAGGAAACCATCATCAGGGAGGAGAGGATCTGCAGCGCATAGACCATCACACTGGTCATCTCGCCCGCTTCCATGTTTCCAAACACGATGGCCTCTCCGCTGATGAGCACCATGATAATAATGACCGTATACATCACCAGCATCATCACCGGATTGTTCAGGGCCACCAGCTTCTCCGCCTTCGTAAACAGCCGGAATACCTTCTCTGATATCTTTCTGAACTTCTGATTCTCATAATCCTCACGCACATAGGCCTTTACGACCCTTGCCGCGTTCACATTCTCCTGTACGTCATTGTTGAGCACATCATACTCGTCAAACACCTGAATGAAATACTTATGCGCCGTCTTGGCAATGAAGATCAGCGCGCCGCCCAGGATCGGAATAGAAATCAGGAGCATGATCGCGATATCCACATTGATGGTCAGCGTCATAATCAGAGAGAGCACGATCATGATGGGCGCCCTCGCCATCAGGCGGATCGTCATCATATACGCCATCTGAACGTTGCTGATATCCGTGGTCATCCGCGTCACAAGGCTGGACGCGGAGAAATGGTCGATATTCTTAAAAGAAAAATCCTGTATCTTATAAAAAATATCATGCCGCAGGTTTTTCGCATAGCCCGCTCCTGCTTCCGCTGCAAATTTCCCCGCAAACACTCCAAAAAGTAAGGCCAGCATGGCCATCACAACCAGGATAATTCCGGTCCTAATCACATATCCAAGATCGCTTCCCTGAATGCCTATGTCAATGATATTGGCCATCTGATAAGGAATCAGCACCTCCATCAACACTTCCAGGATAACGAACAAGGGGGTCAGGATCGACTGCTTTTTATATTCGCGAATCGATCGAAACAACAATCTGTTCATACTCTTCTCCTTTCTTCCGTCCGCTCATTTCCGCCTTCGTCCGAATCATCTTCCCATTCAAGAACATTCTCATACATCCACAGTAAATACCAGCGCGCCTGCTCTCTATCCTGCTGCGTCATTCCTTTCACAAGCTGCCTCTCCATACGAGCCCGGCTTCTTTCCATCTCGCCGATATACGCTTCCTCCCGGCCTGTCAGCGTAACAATCCGCATGCGTCTGTCTTCTCTGCCCGATGTAATCTCTATGAAGCCCTTCTCCTGCAGCAGATGCAGAATATTCACCACCGTAGCATGGGAAAATCTCATGAAATCCTGGATATCCTTCTGACTCGTAACCTGCCCCGCTTCCTCCTGACGCTTCAGGAATTGCAGTATCTTCATCTGCTGCATGGTCAGATTGAATTTCCTGCATTGAGCGTTCATCCGCCGCCCAATCGCTTCGCTCAGAATCTTGATAATCGCTCCATAATCCTTCTTTTCCATTGGATTTTGCCTCCTTGGCAACTACTCTCCCGCATTCTGTTGCATGCTACACATTTTTATCATAAGACAAACTGTTTGTCAAGAAACTTTTGGGTCGCTTCCCTCGTCAAAGACGGCCCAAAAGCCCAACATATCCCTTTCCCTGTAAGCCACTTCAAAGATCGGCTGTTTCCTGTACATATGCGGAGCTTTCTCCCGCGCGGCGGCTGAACTACACCCATTCGGGCGTCAGACAATGCAGCTAGGACGCGCGGGAAAACGCCCCGCATATGTACAGGAAACAGCACGATTTTCTCACAGGCTTACAGGGAAAGGGATATGTCAGGCTTTTGGGCCGTCTTTGACGCAGGAAGCGGACTATACACAGACCAGTAAGAAAATTATGCCATTTTTACCCCTTACACAAAAAAAGCCGGATGTTCCATGGGCCTTCATCCCATATAACATCTGGCTTTTTGCTCATTATTCTTTTCCGCTTTCCAGCATATCTCCCGCAATCGTCTCACTCTTCGCGGCCATTTCTATTTCTACACTCCTGCAAGCGGTTCCAGCAGTTTGGCAACATTTATCTTCAGTTCCGGAAATATCCCTACATACGCGTTTTCTGAAAATGGCACAATAACAGGAACATCATCATGCTGGTAGCGATATATTGTACTTCGCTCACGCTCCGGGTCTACAATCCAATATTCCAGCACTCCGGATTCCGCATATAATGCGTTCTTTCTGAAGTAATCCATCTTTCGGCTTGACGGCGAGACGATCTCAATCACCAGATCCGGCGCTCCCTCACAGCCATTGTCTGTCAACTTATCCGGATCACAGATCACTGAAATATCAGGCTCTACCCAATCCCTGTTTTCAGCATCCAAATTAACTGCAAAAGGCGCTGCATATACCTCACAGCTGCCATGGTGTTCGCTAATATAGTTTGAGATTATTCTATAAAATCCACCTGAGATTTTCTGATGGAGCCTGCTTGGTGGTGCCATATCATAAAGCTGTCCGCCGATCAGTTCCGCCCTCCGACCTTCCGGAAGGTTCCAGTAGTCTTCTGCAGTATAAACAACTCCTTTCGGTAACGGCATAGCATCACATCCTTTCCTCATAATTTTAAGGTAATACAGATCAAATTATGAGTCAATAGAAAATACCAGGTAAAACCCATTGTCCTTTCCCATCCAGCAGCCTGGCCCCATGTGTTCCGCAATCCAGGGCGTCTCAGGCTCTGGATTGCGGACCACATGGGGCCAGGAAAATATGGTCTGAATTTTAATCCATTGTATCATCCCGCAGCATCTGTGCCAGGTTCTTGTGCAGCACGTTTCTGCCTCCTATCCAATAGGAAAGCCCTACCAGCGCCAAAATTGCCAGGATAAATCCGCCCACCTGCCATACGGGGAAGTGTTCCAGAAGCAGAGAAGGCCCCAGATAAGCGATTTTCATCATCCATCCGGTCACAAGGAGGGCCAGCAGGAACCCTACAATCACCGGACGCCCGGCCACAATCAGGGCCTCTATGGCAAACATCTTCCACAATCCGGCAGGCGTCATGCCGACGGACAGGTAACGTGCGATTTCCCTTTTTCTCCTGTTCACAAAGCTCAATGTGTTAAAGAACACGTTGCAAAGCCCGAACAGGGCGAGCAGCATGCAGAAACCGTTCATGATCGCTGTCAGGCCGTCATAGGCCCTGTCGCTGGCCAGCTTTGCACCGATCCGGTTCTCACTCTCCAGCGTAAAACGGCCTTCCAAAAGCGCATCAATCTCTTTTTCCAGGCCTTCCAGCGCTTCCTTATCCGACGCTGCCGCATCCTGCGCCAGCACACGGATGTAGAGTTCCTCTCCGGCTTCGCCGATCGTTCCTCCTATCCTTTCCCATAAAGTGGCAGGGATGAAATGAGCCAGTTCATAATAATTCTCCACCCCATACTGCTCTCTTAGGGCGGGCATCTCTTCTGTATAGGCCAGCACGGGCACGCTTACCGCATATTCTTCCTGCCCTGGGCGCTGCAGAAGCGTGCTTTCTTTGTCACCCGTAAGATAGGGAAGATAATGGCGTTCCCGATAATTGGGATCGGACTCATCCCGCACCCGATTGAGAATCACCGCCCCTTCCAGACTGGGTGGTGCGCCGATTTTCCGGCAATAGTCCAAAAAAGCCGCATCATCCATGATGAGAACCGGCGCGCGCACCAGCCAGCCCTCGTCCGTGCGCTCCACTTCTGTCTCCGGCGCGGCCGAAAGCGTATCTGCTGCCGCCAGTTCCCCGCTGATCTCTTCCCGGCCAATCAGCCGTTCCGCCTCTGCCTTTTGATAGGCGATCACATCCCGCACTCCTTCCACTTCCCTGATCGCTTCTGTTTCGCCGAAGGTTTCAATCTTCCCATCTTTTACCGTAACATATATATCCCAGACATCCTGATATCGATCCCAATAGGTGATCTCATTGCTTGCGCGCGACAGACCGAAGAAGCACTGCTGGAAGACAAAAACGAACAACGAAAGCGTCAAAGAAAGGACGGCGGCGCGAAGGGCCTTTTTCTGCGCCCTGACCGCACATCCGGCCAGTTCCCCTTCCGCGCCGAACAGACGGAAAAGAAGGGAAGAGCGCCGTTCTTTTTTTCTGGATAAACGCCCGGCACGCGAAGCATGCTGCCCATTGTGGAGCGTACGCGCAATACGCTTTGCATAGTGGACGTTGTTTCCCCACCCATCCATATTCCGGATGGCTTCCATCGGCGTAAGCCGGGCAAGCTTCCTGGCCGGCAACAGGGCAGAGGCCCAGACGGTAAAGACAATACAGACAAACGTTCCCAACAGCACCAAGGGATGGATTTCAAAAGCAACGCGAATCCTTCCTTCCGCATATTGTTCCAGATAGATATCCGCCCACTTATGAACCAGAGCGCTGGCCCCGATTCCTGACAGATATCCTGCGAGCACCGGAATCATGCACAGGGCCGCCGCCTCCCGCAAAAGAAACGAGCGGATCTGCCCCGAGGTAGCCCCAATTCCGGATAGAATGCCGATCTGCCGGATCCGGCTGTTCATGCACACCGCAAAAGAATGCCGAATGATCAAAATCAAAGAAACGCTTGTCAAAAGTGCGATGCCAAGGAACAACATCAGAATCAGATAGGCATCCGGATCGCGCGGATTTCGCACCAGATAGATGGAAAGCAATTCCGTATTATACTCCACAGCGCCCGAAGTCCGGCCGATCAGGGCTGCGATCCGGGGGCCGTCCTCATATACATCCGCCACCTTTTCCAGCCGGATTCCGGCCGTGATCTGTCCATCCGGCGCATCTTCCAGGATCGTCACATCCGCCACATTCGCATAATTGCGGATCTTCTCCAGTTCCTGCATGGTAAGGTCAAAGATCCGTATATGAACATTTCCGGCATCTTCCTTGATTCGTTCCTCTTCATAGTTCCACACATTATACAGCAGGCTGCAGAGCAGAGAAAGCATCAGGGCGCTCAGAAAGCCTGCGGCCATGACCGCTATGCCCGCCGCCCGGTCGTTTTTGAAAGAATCGGAAATATACGCCTTCCACATAAGCCGTTCACCTCCGTTTCCTGTCGCTTATAATCCGCCCATCCTCCAGCGTGATGAGCCGATCCGCCTCCAGGGCCACTTTCTCATCATGGGTAATCAGAACGACCGTCTGTTTCAGACTGCGGTTGGAGCGTTTCAGCAGATCCACGATTTCTTCAGAATTCCTCCGATCCAGATTGCCCGTGGGTTCATCTGCCAAAAGCAGTGCCGGACGGTAGATCAGCGCCCGCGCAATGGCCGCGCGCTGCTGCTGCCCTCCTGACAGCTGACCGGGAAGGGCATCGAGTTTTTCCCAAAGCCCAAGGCTCTTAACCAGTTCTTC
Source organism: uncultured Lachnospiraceae bacterium (assembly GCA_900555195.1). Taxonomy (GTDB): domain Bacteria; phylum Bacillota; class Clostridia; order Lachnospirales; family Lachnospiraceae; genus Eisenbergiella. The sequence continues at coordinate 811 of USKC01000016.1, read as the reverse complement.
CAAATACGCCTCGTCCGGCTTCCTCTTATCCAAAGCCAGCGGAAGCAAAATATTCTTCCGCACGGACAGCATGGGCAGCAAATTATAGAACTGATAAATGATGCCGACCTTTCTGCGGCGGAAAATCGCCGCCTCATTCCGCTTCAATGCGGAACTCTCCGTTCCGTCCACAAACACCTTTCCCTCTGTCGGCGTATCCACACTCCCAAGAATATGAAGCAGCGTGGATTTCCCAGAACCGGATGCCCCCATCACGGCGACGAATTCCCCCTTCTCTATGCTCAGATCGATCCCGTCCAAAGCCACCACCCGGTTCTCACCGTCCCCATATATTTTCCTGATTCCCACACATTTCAGAATTTCCATCCTCTTCCTCCCTCTTCACAACACATCTGCCCCATCCCGCTTTCTTCTTACCAAAATATCTCTCCCTTTCCCTACTTTATATCATTCTAGCAAACGAAAGTGACATCCAAGTGACATCATCTTCCATCTTCATAATGGCCGGCAATCCCAATAAGCAGCCAGCGTTTCTGCCTGTCCCTTAGCATTCCTCTGCGCCAGGCGGATGCTTTCCCAGGGCGGGCCGGTTCGCGTTTCCCTCCTCCCCTCCCGCATGCAAGGGCTCCCTTTGGCCCCGCCGGGTTTCTTTTCCCGCTAACCTGTGAAAAAATTGCGCTGTTTCTTGGCATTGCCTGCAGAAAGTTCTCCCGCACGCCCTTGGCGGCGATGTCTGACGCCCGACAGGGCGGAGTTTCGCCGCCATGCAGGTGAACTTTCCGTAGGCAATGCTTAGAAACAGCCAATTTTT
>USKC01000015.1 GCA_900555195.1 uncultured Lachnospiraceae bacterium | reverse complement strand
GCGGCCGGCTTTCTTCATACATACTCCCTGTGGTGCTCCACCAATCCGCCAGTCGCATGTACTGCTTTCAATTATCTGGCCGCCATCCGGCAGCCTTCCTGTTTTTAAGTATATCCCATTCTTTTTTTCCTGACAAGCCATTTTAGGATAAATCCAATGAAGTTTTCACTTCAGCTGACATTTTCCTGCACCCCCGGCATTTCGCAGCGCCCTTCCCGCATTGCCCATACGGCTCGGCCCACTCTCCTTAAGCCTCCGCGCACGCCCTGGAAGAACGCACGGGGCCGGAAGGGATTTCTTTTCCCGCAGGCCTGTGAAAAAATTGTGCTGTTTCTTAGACTTTGCATGCAAAAGGTCCATCTGCACGCCCTGGCGGCGTTGTCTGACGCCCGTCAGGCCGGAGTTCAGCCGCCATGCGGAAGAACGCCCCGTTCGCAAACGTTTAGAAACAGCCCATTTTTGAGGTGGTCAAGGCGGACGGATAACCGTGCCCCAAAGGAGCCCCCGACTGCAGGGCGCTGTCTGAGGGCCGGGTTCAGGGGCCGTATGGCGCACAGGCTCCCCGCCTAAAGAAAAGCAGCGGATGAGCTTCTGCAGAGGCACAACGATTTTTGCCCCCATCCTCGCTTCTTCCTTGAAACAAGCGATGTAAGTAGTATATTATTATAAAAAGCGGAATGAAGTGCTACGATGAGTTTGTGAGTCCAAAAAATTTTATCCTTGGCTGCAAGTATTCTATCCATTCTTCCTGTATACATCCTTTTACATGAAGGAGGGCATGCCCTGAAATGCAGCAAGTGAGGCAAAGCGCGACAGGCCCAAAAGGGACGCCCGCTCCGCGTGTTTCCTGCGCAGAGCGCGGGGACGCGAACCTGCATCAACAAGCTTATGGAGGCAGAAAAATGGGAAAGAAAACAGACACGGTGATTTGGATTGTACTGGCGGCGGTTCTCATAACCGGATGCGGCATCCCTGCAGACATCCATTCCGCACAAGAACCTGTATCAGAAACCGTATCGACTATATCGGCCGTACATGCGGATTCTTCACAGAATATCCCAACAGAGCGGGAATTGCAGCAGGTCATAGACCGAATCACACAGGAATATGATCTGAACAATGCGGAAGCCTATAAAAATAAGATAGAGGACTTGTCAAAAGACGCAATCGTCTTATTATGCCAATCGGGGAGCGGGAAATATAAAGCCTATGGTTTTATCAGCCCGGAGAATGGCCAGCAGGGAATTTTGATCGATCATGTGATAGATGGGGAAAGCAACTGGAATTATTTTAATGAATGGACCTGGGCATACAGCACCGCTGCGCCAACCCTCACGGAGACAGGGGAATATGATGTAATTTTTACATTCACACAGGGAAACGGGCTTGAGAAAACGTTCTATTTTGAATGTTATGATACAGGTACTATGGCTGTGAAATACTAATCTACGCTCCGTAGATCTTCAAAACCCTACGCTTCGTATGTGGCAATTCAGTTTCTGTTCATCTACAATGCAGACAGAAAGGAGGGGATATGATGGAGCAAATCCGAATCGGCAAATTTATAGCCGAATCAAGAAAAGCGAGGAATCTTACACAAAGGCAGCTTGCCGATATACTTTCTATCAGCGACAAAACAATTTCCAAATGGGAGACCGGAAAAGGGCTTCCGGAAGTCTCTCTCATGCTGCCATTGTGCACAGCATTGGATATTACTGTAAATGATTTGCTTTCCGGCGAAAAGATTTCCTCAACGGATTACCAAAAGAAAGCGGAAGGAAACATGATGAATTTAATCAAAGAAAACGAAGAAAACAAAAGAAACCTGATAATGTCCATTATCATCGGCTCGATCACGATTATCGCCGTCTGTGCTCTTATTGTAATAGCTTCTTTCATCGATCTGCCGGCGATTGTTCGAATTACCGCGATTGTTTTTTCTGTTATTGTGGCAGTGGCAGGTATAGCAACGGCCGCAATGCTGGATAGGAAAGCAGGTTATTTTGAATGTCCATACTGTAAAGGACTTTTTGTCCCAAGTATGGGCGAATATGTAAAAAGCTATCACACCTTTGCAAAGCGTAGACTGACATGCCCCAAATGCGGAAAGACCGGGATGTGCAGGCATCGCATTACACGATAACGACTCCTTCTGGCACTCGAAAGGAGCAGCATTCTTGCCCTTTTCCGTGAAGTTGCGGTCTTTCTCAAAAGGCCCCTGCTTCCTGAGGATCACGAATGGGACGTTTTTTTACAGCCCCCTTGATGCATTTTAAAAGAATTGGGGGGATGAAAAGGTCATGTTCCGTTTTCATTTAATGTTGGTTTTGTTTCTCCCAAAATGCCTTTAAGAATGTGGCCCTATTCCTTTTCTCTTCCCCTCCGTTCTTTCACCACATCCATTTTCATCCACTTTTTGCCAAGCCACAGGCGCATGGCGCACAGGCCGCGGAACCATTCGTCCACAGTCTGGGCGATCCAGATGCCGATGATTCCTAAGTGCAGGCCGATGCTGGCCAGATATCCCAGGCCGCACTGGAAGGTCCAGATGGAGGAAGCGGCGATAATCATCGGCCAGAACACATATCCCGCGCTGCGCAGCCCCAGATTGAAGGAATGATTCAGCGAACGTCCCAGGCAGGTGAAAATATCAATAAAAAACAGCATCCGCGCGATGGAGAGGATCTCTTCTGAATCCGTGAAAATTCCGATGATCTGGCGGGAGCAGACAAAGAAAAGAAGGCTGAAACAGATGTTGCAGGAAAGCACATAGAGCCAGCTTTTTTTCACGAATCCATAAGCCCGGTCTTTTTCCCCGGCTCCGATCATGTGTCCGGTCATGATCTGCGACGCCAGGCCCACAGACTGTCCGGCAAGATAGGTATAGTTGTTCACTGTCTGCACATATACCTTGGCGGACAGCACCTGGGAGGGAAAACTGGTGATGAAACCGGTGGTAACAAGCTGTGCCGTATAATAGCAGATCCCTTCGGCTCCGGACATGAATCCCAGACGCAGGATCTGCGTCACATACTCCTTTTTCAGGCGCACCATATCCCCGATCTGCAGATCCCAGTCCTGCCGCATCAGCATCACCATGCTTAAAGCCAGCCCGATCAGTTCGCTCACCAGACGAACCCGTGCGATCCCTCCCACCCCCTGCATCATCTGACCGGCAAACATACCGCTCACCACTGCCCAGGAACCGGCCAGGTTCATCAGATTCGTACAGACGATGACAAGCATTGCCACGACCGGTTTCTGGTAACAGCGGAAATAGGCGGATATGGCGCTGGAAATGAACTGGATCACACAGGAAGCGCCCACGATCCTCAGATAGATCGCCGCATCGTTCATCAAGCCTTCTTCCAGCCCCACCAGCCCCAAGATCTGCGCCGCCAATGCCGAAATCGCAAGGCTGAAAAACAGCCCGACCAAGGTGCTCACCATCAGGCTGTTCATGATGATATGGGCTGCCTCCCGCTTCTTTTTCGCTCCCAGATATTGGTTAATCAGCGTGGAAGCGCCGGAGCCGATCATCGTTGCCGTAATGATCACCACGTTCAGGATCTGGTTGGAAACGCCCACTGCTGCCGACGCCTCATCCGATATCCGGCTGAGCATGAAGGTATTGGCCGTTCCCATGAATGACCGCAAGATCTGCTCCGCAAGGATGGGAAGCATGAGGGAGAGAAGAAGGCGGTTTTCGGTTTTGGGGTGGGAGGTTATGTTTTTATTCGTTTCCATTGTTTTCTATTCCGCCTTCCTTTTTCTTCACCGGATGCCGTATCACCGTCTTCCAGCGTTCCGGAGCGACCTTCCTGACGTCGGAAAGATAGATCTCATGGTGCATCCGTCCCGATGAGAAATCATTCACATATCCGTTTTCCAGAAGATATTGATCCATGCGGGCGACGGTCGCGGGCTCCTCGTCATAAGGGCCGATGTGCATGCACTGTACGCACATCCCTTCCCTGACCGTCAAAAATTCCACCTTAGAGAAGTCCTGCCCCTTCTTCCTTCCTGCCTCCGCAACTGCCCATTCCACATCCGCCTTTTGCACAAACTCCGGCAGACGGATGACAGATATCCACTGAAACGCTTCTTTATGCGCAAAATCCACGCCTTTTACGCCCTCCTGTTCCCAAAAACCTTCCAGCGGAGGGACCACATAATCAAAATATCCCTCGATTCTATGGCTGCCCATTTTGCTCATCTTTATCGTAAAGGCGACCGTATACAAAAGCCCGATGGCCGCCTTATATGCCCCGCCTTCTTCATTCGGATCTCCCTTCCCTCTGACCGAGATAAAATTCATCTCCGGTATCTCTACAATCTGCGGCCTGTTCTTGGGCAAATAGAACTCCTTGTATTCTTTCTTATAATCGAATGCCATTTTTTCCCTCCGTCTCCATGATGCTCATTTCCTACCATTTCCATGCTCATTCAGCCGGCTTCCCCGGCTCCTTGGGCCTTTCCTGCAAAATTCCGTCCCCTTCTGACCGTTTTTCCTCCGCACCGTACAGCTGCAGAATGCCTCCCGCAATCTTCACAAGCTTCTCCTTCACGGATTCCGGCTCCAGGACTTTGACTTTCTCGCCAAAGGTGAGAAGCCATCCGATCAGGCTGCCTTCATCCGTATAATCCAGGCAAACCAGAAGCTTTCCATCTTCCTGCTGCGTAAAACACTGTGGGCCGAACTCTTCCACCAGCCTCCATTTCGTCTCCGGGCGAAAAAGCGCTTTTATCCGTATCTTTGCCGGAAAGATTCTCTCATTGGACAGATCCGGCATAGGGACCTGCCTGGGCGAAAATTCTTCATCCTCCATAACGAGGTCATCCATCCGATTCAGTTTGAACAGCCGAACATCTTTCCGCAAAAGGCACCAGCCCCATACATACCAGCTGGACCACTTGAAAATCAGATCATAGGGTTCAACCCGCCTCACGCTGTCCCCATCGGGCGCATAATACCTGAAAGAAAGGAGCCTATGCTTCTCCACCGCCTCCTGGATCAACGCAATTTTCGGCGCCAGGCTGTCCTTATACCAGGAGGCCAGATCGATCAGAATGGAATCCCGGCCGCTCACATAATCCGACGCTCCCGGCTTCAGCTTCTCCATCAGCTGCTCATAGTACCTGCTCCCGCTGACGCTGTCCAGGCTCCGCAGTCCGACCAGAATCATCTGCATATCCCTGGATGTCAGAATCGTCTTGTCCATCCGGTATCCTTCCATCAGGCTAATACCTCCGCCCGCCCCCTGGGAGGTACATATGGGGATCCCTGCCCGGCAAAGCGCATCGATATCCCGGCCGATCGTCCGCCTGGATACTTCAAACTTCTCAGCCAGCCTGGGCGCTGTGGTCTTCTCCTGCTGCAGAAGAATGGATAATATTCCTATCAATCGGTCTGTTTTCATACGGGCTCCTTTGGCTTTTTCTTGATTATAACAGAAAGAACATGACAAGGGTATGTCATGTTCCAAACCTCATTCCCGAACTGTATTTCCCTATGTAATGCCTTCCTTTTGTTCTGCTTTCTTTTTTTGCTCTGCCTTCTTTTTGCTCTGCTTTCTTTTTGCTCCGCCTTCAGTATCGGCTCCCGCTTTCCAATTCATAAAGCCGGTACAATCTTTTTGCCATCTTCCCCGTAAAAACGACCTTAAAAAATACGCGCTCAAAGCCTTTCAGTTCCCGGACCAGTTCCTTAGGAGTCATCGAATGCTCCGTTTTCACCCTCATCCCGGTCCCCTCCGCAAGCCGTTCCATATCCGCCACTCCGTAGAGCTTCCGCACGCCCATTTCATTTACCGGATTTTTATATTTCGACGCTTTGGCGGCCCACTCTGTATATATATCCATCAAAAGATGTACCGACTCGTATTTATCCTGCAGCAGCCGAAGCAATGCCCTTAATTCCCCGTTCGTCAGATACATGCTGACCCCCTCAAGAAGCACGACGGCCTCTGCTGCGGAAGGTAATTTCATAAGTTCTTCCTCTTTTGACGCATCCACTGCTTCCATATGATACTGCGGCGTTTCCTCATAATAGTTTCTGCGCAGCCGAATCACATCTGCCATATCCGCATCAATCCATTGTCCGTCGCTTCTTACCCTCAGGCATCTGCCGTCCAAGCCGCATCCTATCTGCAGAACAAGCGCCTTTTCACATTTCTGAAGCGTTCTTTTTGTCCAGTCATCAAATACCCTCGCCCGCATAGCCATATAATATGCCAGCCACTTGGACTTCGCCTTTCCATGAATCGGAAACGCTTCTTTGGCCCATATGGCTTCTGCCTTTTCATCATGCAGGATCACATTCTTTTCGCTCACCCACGCCTTCCCATACAGAGGGATAAACAGGGTTTTGTTGATCTCCTCCATCTTCTCTCCTATACTAAATATATGCAATGATCAAGCCCACGGCCGAACACAATGGCAATTACGATCGACGCACCGATCTTGGTCAAAAATGTATTCCCTGTTGTTGGGATACGATCTTTATATTCCTCTAATGCTTTTACTCGTTCCTGGATTTCCGGCGGATAATTATACAATGTGGCAAACGGATTTCTGGATAGAATATAGACCATGATGGTAAATGCAATGCATAAAAGAACCGCTTCAATTACAAGAATCATCTGCATCACGCTTCCTTGGAATTATTTTTTTCATTATATCATGGAACGGATCCGCTGAACAGGCCGTTTGGTTGGCTATAAGCACAGACAAAAACCGGAGCGCCCCGGCCTGTATCCGCAACTCTCCGATTTTCTATCTGTACCCATCCCTATATTATTTCCGCCGGCCGCAAAAGACTGCCAGCAGCAGGCAGCCGATTCCGGACCCCACCATGAGCCAGGACAGCGGCAGCCAGTCAGCCATCAGGCCAAAGATCACCATTCCTGCCGGATAGCACAGGGCGTACATGGCGCCCATAAAGCCAAATATCCGGCCCTGCATGTGGGCTTTCACATGCTGCTGAAGCGTGGTGGTGAGCGCGGTCTGCACGCTTGTTAAAGCGACGCCGTACAGGAACATCAAAACAAGATACAGAGGAAATGACTTCACAATCCCCATGCCTGCTGCCATGATGCCGAATGCGGTCAGGCCAGCATACAGCGTTCTGCCCCGCTCCTTCCATCCGCCCCAAAGGCTCATCAGGATCCCGCCTGCGACCATTCCTCCAAAGCCGCAGCATTCAACCGCAGTCAGATACCAGTAGGTATCGCCGTACACCCTGCTCACAAACAGGCCGGAAAGATACCCTGCGGGAACGCACAGAAACGTAAACAGCCCATAAATTATCAGCCCTCTTCCGATCGATTTGTCCAGGATGGCATAACGGATTCCGCTTTCCATCTCGGTCCAGGCGGAAACCGTCCCATTCTTTTTCCCGTTCCCTTCCGGCAGGCGCACACAGGCAAACAGGCCGATGCCGGCGGCAGCTGTCGCTATATCGATCAGCAGGGTTGACCGCAGTGTCCCGGCTGTGAGAACTGCTCCTGCCACAGCCGGAGCTGCGAACTGCACAACGGACTGCATCGCGGCATTGATCCCGTTATACCGCATCAAATGCCCCGAAGGAACCAGCTGAGGAATGACAGCGTTCACCGCAGGCGATTGGATCCCTGCGCCGGCAGAGCGCAGGAGCGACATGCCCAACAGCATTCCAAGCAACATGCCGTTTTCTGCGCTATTGTTCATGGAACTACCGTTCATAAGACTGCCGTTCATAAGACTACCGTTCATAAAACCGTCATTCATGGATATATGCGGCAGCATCAAATATATCCCCCACGTCACAGCCGCTATCCCCACATCCGCACCAATGATGAGCCGTTTCCTGCTGTATCGATCCGCCCACACGCCGCCAAGGAAGGAAACCAGGAACTGAGGCAGATAGGAGCAGACGGAAAATGCGGCAACCCAGGCGCCGCTGCCCGTTTGGAGCGTCACATACCAGACGACTGCCATCTGTACGATCTGAGAGCCAAACAGCGTTATGCTCTGGCTGATGAGGAAAAGCACGATTTTCCTTTTCCAGTTATCCCGCATCCGCATCATCGAAAGCCGCCTCCTTCCTCTCTGACGGAAGCACAAAACGCTGTGTGGGATAGCCATACTCTGTCAACAGTTCCCTTTCCTCAAAACCGAGGCGCAGATATGCTTTTCTGTAACCCGTATCCGCCCTGTCTCCCTCCCTGTAGGTCGTCACACTGATTTCTGCCCCTCTGGGCAGTTCCGCCCTCAGCCTGTTCAAAAGGATCCCGGCAATGCCCAGACTGCGGTATTGCGGATGCACCGCCAGAAAATCGATCCATCCTTTTTCGGCCGTAAATGCCAGGACGCCGGCCGCCCTTCCTTCATCTCGCAGGATAAGGGCCTGCCCGCTTGAGATGTGGCGATATAGATTGCCGCGATACTCCGCTTCATTCAGGCAGGGATATCCGTCTACCGCCAGCCGGGCCAGTTCCATCCAGTCATCCATATCTGCCGGTGTGGCTGCCGAAACGTCACTTTCTTCCAAATCCATCGCTGCCGGTTCCCCGTCAAGGCACATGGCGAACTGCAGAGGATAGAAGTTTTCCATTGTCCGGTATTGGGCAGGCGTTTTTTTATACATCTCCTTAAAGCAGGATGTAAACGCCTGCTGGCTCTCATATCCGCCAACGTATGCGATCTCCCAAATGGGCTTTCTGGAAAAAACCAACAGCCTGGCGGCCTCTGTAAGCCGTCTTCTCTGAACATACGCATGCATCGTCATTCCCACCGTCCGGGCAAAACTTCGATGCAGATGATACTTGGAATAATGCAGAGCCGCCGCAATCGTTTCCAATTCCAGCTTCTTATCCAGGTTCTCTTCGATGTACCCAAGCGCCTGTGAAGCAATCCGCGCCTCCTGTCCTTTCATCGCGCTCCCTCCTTTCTCAGGGAAGCATTATAACACAATGAAAGGTCGGGCTTTTCATGATTCTTGCTCATTTTCGGAAGATATCCAGCGCATGGCTGGTAATTCCCAGCATATCCTCCCGTTCACAGGTGGCAAAATGATACCTTAAATACAGCCGGAACTGCTCGTCATCCATTGCATCAACAGCCTCCCGCATGAACAGTGCACAGCCATCCGCCGCAACATAATGAAGCCTGGTTACGGGAAATACAGACATCAAAGCATCCACGTCCTCTTTTCGGACGAGCTCGAACAAATCTTTGGGTTCCGATTTTGCCGCAAAGGTTTTGGCATCGAGCAGACCATCCCGGATATATTCTGCGACGGGGATGCTGCCGCGTTTGAATCCTTCATCCAGCAGACAGCCATCCGAAATGACATATGCGGCAAAAATGACGCCTCCCGTCCTGGTCACACGGAGCGCCTCCCGAATTGCCTGCCTTTTATCCGCTTCGTTATAAAGATGATAGAGAGGCCCCAACAGAAGGGTAATATCATATTGATCGTCCAAAAAGGCGGACAGATCCAACGCATTTCCCCTGATAACCGATACATTCTCATCCAGCCGGGTGTTCTGGCGAAAGATCTCTATATTGTGTTCAACCAATTCTACCGCATCCACCCTGTACCCACGCCGTGCCAGCGCATGGGAATATCTTCCTGTTCCTGCTCCGATCTCACAGATTCTATCCCCGGGCTTTAAATATTTCTCGATATAACGCATGGTGGTGAGGAATTCAACCATTCCGTGCCTGCTTAGAAGCCGGTTTTCTTCCTCATAATGACTATAAAAATCAACTAAATAGCGGGTCGTCTCCATATCCTCACCCTTTCTGGCCAATCAGCGCCGACAGAACATGCCGCAGCATCTTTTCCGTTTCCTCCCTTTCCAAAGCCATTTTCCCCGTTGCCGTTAAGACGGCAAGGCCATGGCTGTAAAGGAACAGATCCAGGAAAATCCGCTTCGCCTCTCCTTGTTCCACGCCGATTTCCTCTGCAAAGGCTTCCGCCCTTTGCACGTTCCCGATCTCCTGATAGAAATCATTCGCCGCCTTCATATCCAACTCCATATCGCTGATGAACAGAAGCTTGAACAGGCAGGTCTCTTCCCTGGCAAATTCGATGTAAGAAAGCGGAAGCACAAAACGGGAGTCCACATCTGCGGTTCTGCCGTAATCGCTGACATATCTGCTGTAATACGCATACGCGAAGGCAAGAAATTCTCTTTTCAGCTCTTCCATATTTTCATAACAGGTAAAAATCGGACGCGTGGAACACTGCAGCCGGGTCGCAATGCTTCTGGCATTGACCGCTTCAAACCCTGCCTCCCGTGTAATCTCCAGAACCGTATGCAAGATCATATCCTTTGTTATTTTCGGTTTCGGCGGCATAAGTGATTCCTCCATTTCAATATGCAACATACGTTACGCAACAAATGTAACATATACTGCGGAGGAAGTCAAGGAAATGCCAGGCGCAGCCTTTCATCCTCAACAACCCGCTCTTTACGCAGAGCGCCTTCTGCGCGGTAAATCATCCGTTTTTTTCAGGTCGGCCACCAAACTCCATACCGTCTCAAAATCCGGTTCCTCATCATATTGGCACAGAAAGCCGTATTCTCCCTCTGCAGACGAACGTATTTTTCAAACAGGACATACTGTTGTCCTGTTATCTGTGCTATCATTCAGAATCATAGGCTTCCATAAATCCGGCCAAACGGCCCGGCCCGCATTCTGCCCATTTCTGTTATGCCGAAGTATCTCAAAAATGCAGAAGAAAGGGAATATGCCAAAAGGGGGAAAAAATATGCGCTATACCTGGATGGATGAATATCTTTTGAACAAACGAGGGGTAACGAAAGATTTGCAGCCAAGCTGGAACTGGATTCGATATATGGTGGGAGGGAAAATGTTCGCCGCCGTCTGCCTGGACAGCCAGGATACCCCCTACTATATCAATCTGAAACTGGAGCCGATGTATGGGGCGTATCTGCGTTCCAAATATGACGATGTCATCCCCGGTTATTACTCTGACAAGCAGCACTGGAATTCCGTCAAACCGGACGGAGCGGTTCCGGATGAATTATTGAAATCTATGCTGGATCAGTCCTATTCGCTCATCCTGGCGAGCTTCCCGAAAAAGCGCCAGCGCGAAATCCTGGGGCTGACCGTCTGCGGCCTCTGCTGTGCGGAATGCAGTTTTTACGGCTCTTCATGCAAAGGATGCAATGAAACCGGCGGCAGGGTATTCCACGCCCCAAAGGACAGCCCCTGTCCCATCTATGCCTGCTGCGTGAACCGGCACCGATACATTACCTGCAAAACCTGTGATCAGCTTCCCTGCCATATCTGGGAGGCGACAAGAGATCCCGGGCTGACGGAGCGGGAATTTGAAGAGAGTATCCGGAAACGCATATCTAATCTGGGGGAACCGTGAACAGATCATTCTGTTCACCGCTTCCGGCACCGCTTTCCGAACCCTTAGAGAAATTTGCTTCTGTAAGACTCAGGCTCCCGCAATAAAATGGTTGTTTGCTTTTCCATGCTAGTATGGAGGCATGCTGTTACAGCCATTTGACAAAAGAAAAGCAGCTGCAAAAAATTGCCGCTGCCTTTCTGTGCTGCCATTCAGCCGAATGTAAAAGAACTGCTCGTAACATCAATATTGATCTTTGCCGTGCCATTTCCGCTTGTGTAACTGTACTCTGAACGAAGCATATCATACGCAGGCCACCCGCTTGGAACCAGAACCGTCGAAGTGGAAATCTTTGCGCTGACAGCAAAATCATTGACACCTCCCATGGACAGAGAACAGGAGCTCGCATTTCCCGTATAATTTAACGTCTTATTGTAGTCAGACGGAAGGCTGCGCATTACGGAACTCGCGTTGCCCGTCACGGTGATATTCGCATTGATCGCCGGCAGGATCAGCGAACTTCCACAGGAACGCCTTCCGCAATAATTCTTAAATCGCTCACCGTTTGTTCTGGCTGACTTGCTTCCACCTCATTCCCCATTTGGGAAACACTCGTTTCCGTTCCCGCTTGGCACCCTGTAAGGGAAAAAGATGCCGCCAATATCAATCCCAGCAAAATAGAAGTGACTTTTTTCATAACATCGCACGTCCTCCTTCAATCATTTTTCCAAACAGGATAGCGTGCCTGTGTTACATCCATGTGACAAAGTCCTACGATTTTATTGGAAAAATAATTTCAAAAGAAATTTCAGAGCCGCGTATCATGCAGGAAACCCTGTACCCGAACTGATCCGCAATCTTTTTTACAATGGACAAGCCAAGCCCTGTGCCGGACAGTTCTTTATTGCGCGACTGTTCGCCTACATAGAATAGCAGCCAGATCTGATCGGTATCCAATTCTGCATTGTCTGGTTGGTAATGCGGAATACACAGGATTGCTCCTGCCGTGCCAGTTCAACCATCACAGATTCAGCCGATGCGTATTTTGCGGCGTTGGAAAGAAGATTGGAAAACAGCTCACCTAACAGTTCGGGATTGCCCTGAACAGCAAGGTTCGGTTGTATGCTTTTTTTGATTTCCAGATTTCTCTGTTCAAAAAGGACTTCCTGCTCCTCAATACACTGACTCAGCACTTCGTCCAGGAATAACGCCTCACAGGGATGCTCTTTTTGCTCGATTCCTGAAAGGTGCAGAAGGTTTTCTACGATTTGGGACATTTTATTGTTCTGACGAATAATTGTATCCAGAAATGTCCCGTCATCCAACCCGTCTTTCATTCCTGCGGCATACATCCTCACCAGGGAAATCGGCGTTTTCAGGTCGTGTGCCACATCACTGAGCAGCTTCTTCATCTGCTCATTTTTTTCTTCCAGCATCGTCTGATATTGCTCAATATCACGGGCCATTTCGTTCAGGCTGTTTGCCACATCTTCTAACTCATCACCGGTTTTGATCTGCAGGGGCTGGTAGTCACGGGAAGATACCTTTTGGGTAAAAGCGCACACATCTGCCAATGGCTTTGTAATATACCTGGTTAAAATAAATATCAGCACGATTGCTATTATGATAGCAAAAGAATAAATCAGAAACCCGATATGGTTCACAATAGAGAGAAATCCTTCTGCGTCCGGCACAATGGTGGCAATCGCATACATCCCTGATTCCAGCGGAAGATACTCTACCAGGATACTGTAATTCATTTTGTCCTGCCTATACAGATGAAACTTCAGGCCTTTCTGCATCGCCATTTCATAATCCCGATCCCATAGCCAGAACTGGTGAAATCCCAATCCTTTCTGCCTGAAGTTATCCCTCAAGGCTCCGGCAAGCGCATCGGGATCATTCGTCTCTTCAGAATGGACAATCAGCACCTTTTCCTGATCTTCAATCATTTGAATCGCCTGCTGCGGAGTCGTTCCGCTTTCAAGCTCTGCCTCCAGCCAGCAGCCGATTTCCCGCACAGCCTCCCGCTGCTTATAAAAATAAAATCTTTCAACGAGCTGAGAATTCACATACAGGGTACCTGCCAGGGTAAAAAGCAAAATCAAGACCACACCGAAAATGAATTTTCGGGATAACCGGTTTAACGATATAAGTGGCAGCCTCATAGGATTTCTCCCATCACATATCCGAGGCCGATTCGGGTCTGTATCATATCTTCGCCGATCTTCTTTCGCAGGCGGCGGATTGTCGTATCAACCGTACGGATGTCGCCCTCATAATCTATGCCCCATATATGATCCAACAATACTTCCCTGGACAGAACACGGCGCTGATTGGAAAGAAAAAATTTCAGCAGCTCATACTCCGTTTTGGTAAGCATGATTTTTTCACCCTGTTTCGTCACTTCCATTGTATCCGGATTCAGGAAAACATCCCGATAGGACATTATGTTTTCAGCCTGACATAATTTTCGGTTCCTCAGAAGCAGAATCTCGCGGCAGGTCTGGATCCCATCCTGAACCGGCATCATCCAGTCCATAATCACCAAATCAACCGGATGTTCGCTCAAAAAATCAATGGCCTCTTTTCCATTTGATGCAACGCTTACTTCAAATCCGTCTTTCTGTAAATATAATCTCAGTATTTTCTACATATCAAGATCATCTTCCGCAATCAGAATATGCATCCCTCATTTCCTCCTTATTCCAATGAAAACACCGTAATTTGCGGTATTACACCAACGCGAATGGGATATCTGGACGTCCCAATGCCGGAATTGACATACAAACTTGTCTGGTCATTCAGCTGATACAATCCATCCACATATTTCTCCGCCAAAGCTGTTGTCATCCGGGGCAGAAACGGCACATTCACCTGCCCTCCATGACTGTGTCCCGATACGATCAGATCAAACCCCTGATCAGCGTATTTATCAGCCACATCCGGCTCATTACGCAATAACCGGAATCCGCTTTGCTCCATAATGCGCTCATATTTTCACTCTGCGCCTCCTCCATAATCCCGATTACCCCATATGGCAAACTTCCCATACTTCGCATTAATCCCGGAAAGCGTATTTATCAGGGCTGCATCATCATGATAATCCGCATAAACTTCATATAAATCCCCGGTAAAAAGAACAACATCGGGGATTTGTTCGTTGATTTTCTGCACCACCCTATTTAGATTTTCAATGGTAAAGCTCTCACTGATTTGAATGTCTGAAATCTGTACGACATTGAATGATTCAGAAAATCCTGTTTGTAAAGTCAACGATTCTGTTCTGAGCCTGTAGGGTTCAACTTTAAGGGCGTAGACAAAGAGAATCGCAATCATTGCAGAAATCAGGAAAAGGATGAGAATAACCATTTTTATAAATTTAAGTAATCTCCTTACCATCACACAATGCTCCTGTTCTTTTTTATTATGACAGGATGGTTTGACATTTCCGCAGATGACACGGCTGGCAGACAGTGCATATCCGCACCGCCTGCCAGCCTTTTTCTGTCGCTTATGCTGCCCCGCAAGGGGCAACCTTTCCCGCCAGAACGCCGCAACTGTAGCCACACTTTCCGGGGCGTGCTACAATTTCGGCTACTATCTGCTCCACAAAGGTATAACACACTAGACTTTCCGAGGAAAGTCGTGTGCCACGAAACCGCCGGTTTCTTTGGATTCTTCCGGTCAAAGGGGAACACTATCCCCTCTGAACACCCCAGACAAAGGAGAACACTGTTCCCCTTTGAATCCCCTTGCCAACAGGGATGCTGCTCGCCCCTATTGGATGACCCAGAGCCAAGGGGATTTTCCTCTAACGGCATCCCTTGATACTCTAAATTACTCCATATATTTTTTGAAGTTCTCAGCCTGTTCCATAACCTTCTGAAAGACTTCCTCATCCCATTCCGGCGGATAACCGTTTTGATATAGAAGCACTGTCAAATCCATGTTTAACTGATTTTTGATATCATCACGGGTAGCCCAATCTGCGAATTGAGATTTATCATCGACCAACTCTTTGATTTTCTTGGCTAAAACAAGGCACTTCTCGTCAGCATAGGGGAATCCGTGCTCATCACGTACTTTCACTAGAATATCGTAAAATGCCTTTTCCTCAAAGGAAATACCCATCTTTTCAAAAGAGGTTTTATCATCCTGAAGGTCACGAAGAATTTTCAACAACTGGTCAGAGAGGTCATTCACGAAATCAGCAACAACTTCGCTGGTAAACACCAGTTTATCTCGGTTGTTGTAGGCATCTACTACATTTCTCAGCCGTTCATCAAATTCCTGGGCTTTCACCTTGTTTGTTCGTCCATAACTACTGATGGCTTTGCGCAGCAATTTCAACAAAGCATTAAACTTTGTGATTGGCAACTTAACCGTATCCAGCTCCGCTAAAAATTCATCGCTGAACAGGTCAACAGACTTATTCTCGTCAACGATATTTTCAATACCCGTGCAAGAAATAGCATTACGAACCATTTCCTCAACAACACGATTCATGACCTCTGCATCGGGGGCGTTACCTTTTGTCTGCTTATAAATGATGGATCGGATTGCCAAATAGAACTGCGCTTTGGCAGTTTCAATATCTGTCAGTTCACCGGACGGGAAACAAATCGTGTACGCACTTTTTAAGCGGCGAGAAAGACCCATAAACCTGGTTTCCATCTCTTTGCTACTTTGAACATATTCCGCAGCATTGTTCAGACAATTCAGACGCTCCAATGGTTCCCCAGTGTAGAACTTAGTTGCATTAAATCCAACCAAAAGTTCATCAATCATAGCAAGGTGATTACGGAAGATGCCAAGCGTGATATTTAGCTCGTCAACAGGGCATTCCTGGGGACTGCCATATTTTTTGACAGCTTCCATCATATCATTTTTGATACCGATATAATCAACAACAAGCCCCTTATCCTTTCCATCAAACACACGATTGACACGAGAGATGGTTTGAATGAGCGTGTGTTTCTGGAGCGGTTTATCGATATACATGACGGCTAGTGACGGAACGTCGAAGCCGGTAATCCACATATCAACCACGATGGCAATTCTAAAGTTCGAATCGTTGTTTTTGAACTGCTTGTCCAGCATTTTACGATATTCTTTTGTGCCACAGGCATCATACAACGGCTTTTCGTCATTAGCGCCCTGCGTTGCAACCAAGTTGATTTTCGGTAACGGCATCAGCTTATCAAGCTGTTCTTTTGCCAGAGTGGACTCATCCTCTGCCCGGTGTTTTTCTCCCCATTCAGGGCGGATAGCCAAAATCTCCTGAAGCAGGCGGAAAGCAACTGCACGGTCTGCACACACAATCATTGCCTTTTGCACAATTTCTGGCTTTTCAGCACAAAGAGCCTCATAATGGAGAACCATATCTGCAGCCAGCTTTTTCAGCCGATCTGGGTGTCCAAGGATAGCCTTCATCTGAGCCATTGCCCGCTGGCTCTCCTCAATTTGTTCCTCTGTAGAGCCTTGCTCTGCACAGCGGTCATAGTATTTCTGAATCTGCTTTGCCTGTTCATCGGACAGAATCACACGAGCCAAACGAGGCTCATAGGCAATGCGAACGGTAATACCATCATCGCTGGATTCTTTCATAGTATAACTATCTACTACATCACCGAACACAGCGATGGTCTCATCCACTGGAGTGCCTGTGAATCCGCAGTAAGTAGCATTAGGGAAACCGTCTCGCAGGTATTTTGCAAAACCATATGTAGTGAATACACCTTTATCGGTCTTTTTTAGCTTGGCACCAACGCCTGTCTGGGTTCTATGTGCCTCATCAGAAATACAAATGATATTGCTGCGGTCAGACAGCAGCCCTGTCTTTTCACAGAACTTTTGAATAGAGGTAATGTAGACACCGCCGCTCGGTCTGTCTCTGAGCGTTTTTTCCATATCTGCACGAGATTCGATGCTCCGCACATCGCTTTCGTGTAAGTACTTCTTTGCTGTGGCAAACAATTCAGCCGTCTGGGTGTCTAAGTCTTCACGATCAACAATGATAACAATGGTCGGATTATTGAAAGTATCCGGGTCACGCAATGCAATCATGCGAGACAAAAACAGCATGGTATAGGTCTTACCACAGCCAGTCGCACCAAAGTATGTACCACCCTTGCCATCTCCGACAGGACGGAGGTGCTGTTTGATGTTCGCAAACATTTTCTCGGCTGCAAAAAACTGAGGATAGCGGCATACAATTGCTTCGCTCTTTTTACTGTTATCCGGGTAAAACACAAAATCTCGAAGCAACTGGATAATACGGTCTTTGGCAAAAGCACCGGCGATCATAGTAAACAGAGAACTGATTCCGTTGGAAACCTTGTCCCGATCGTTTGCTTTGTTCCAGGCGTAGTAATACGCATAAGGCGTAAAAATGCTACCCATTTTTGTATTGGCCCCATCGCTGATGACAGATAAAAAGCAGTACTTCATCAGCTTTGGAATGTCCCGATTGTACCGAATAGTAATTTGCTCCCAGGCATCATAAACCGTGGTGTCTTCATTGATAGCCGACTTAAATTCGCAAATGGCAATAGGGATGCCGTTGATGAACACTAAAAGGTCGGGACGGCGCAGACGCTCTCCCTGCACAGAATACTGGTTTACCACTTTGAAGATATTGTTGTCGGGCTCATCAAAATCAATATAATCCACATGGAGAGCTACCTTACTGGTATCGTCTCTTTGCAAATCAAAACCCTCGTTCACCAACCAGAATGTCTCTTTATTTCCGCTGTAGAGAGGACTTGCCTGAATCAAGGAGAGTCGGTTTATGATTTTTTGGAGCTCAACTTCACTCAAGCCATCTTTCGCATAGCGGGACAAAAGGAAAGATTGAAGATCATCCAGAAGCAGGATATCTTCATAGGTTCTATGGATGCTCTCACCGTGGACATAGTCATAACCCTGTTGCTCGAACAAAGCAATAATGGCAGATTCCATCTGTGCTTCGGTGAATTGTCCTTTCACGAATGTATAGTCCACGTGTTTGCCTCCTTTACTGTAAGTATTGAATTGCCAATGCAATCAGCGACAGGCAACGATTGAAGAAATAGTCATAGTGGCGGACATCGGTAATTTCCACTTTGTCCGTTTCATGATGGCGAATTCTAAAATTATTGCCGATCTTAGTCAGTGCTTGGAACTCTGTATCAAACAAAGTAATATAATCTGCTTGTCCACCAGAAATATCTGAAACGATTTTCGCAGCAGAATCACGCTTGTTCATCGTTGTATAATAGGTTTTCAGTCGCTCATAGGCGTCCCATAGTTTTTCTACCGCATCACGGATATCTGCAGGATAAGGGCTTCTGTGGAGGAGAATGGCTTCTTGCAACAGTTCACGGGTTCCGGATTCACTTACCGTTGCGATTGCTGATTCGACAGCAGAAGTAAGAGGACTGTTCTCAACAATGCGCTCCACCTGCAAATTAGTATTCAGTTCGTACAGCAGACCGGTCTTTTGAAAGATACTGTTAAATTCATCCCTGAACTGAGTACATACATTACGGCTGTTCTGACAAATCAAATGGTGATGACCCCAATAGCTATGAAATCCACCCACAACCACATCACGAACATTTTCTGCAAAAAACTCAATGAGGTCCAGTAGTGCATACTGGTCGTACTCCGGCTGCTTATCTCCACCGAAAACATTGTGTCGAATAGCCGGGGCAACAATGCAGTCGGCATCGTCTTTGTAGAGCGTAGGGATTTCATATTGCAAATCTAACCGAAATTGCTCGTAATCGACACCACAGCACCCTTGCCCATCAGGACACTGTGCAGGGTACTTCCATGCAATATTGTTATAGTATTTCTCGATACAATGAAGCAACAAGGCATACTTCTCTATGGATATTTCGTAGGTTTTTTCCACCGGTCTTCTCATACCGTGGCGCTCTGTATAATATGCCATACGCCCTCCTTTCAGGCAGATGCCTCCTCAATAGAGCCTTTAATCAAAATCGGACACAGGTCTTTGATTTGTGTTTTCAACTGTTCGTTGATTTCACGGCGCAACATATACGCAATATAAATGTTGGCAATGGATTGCTGTTTTGAAGTATCCGGCATAGGAATCTGAATTTCATAGAAACGATCCAAGTCCAAATTTGCACGAACACTGGCATCACTCGCAAACCAACCATAGCGATCGGTTTCAGGACGTGAAAACCATAGCATGATATATTCTGCAACGATTGAAGGGTCTTTCACTTGCAAAACAGAGTATGCCGGCGAAATCAATATGGGGGTTGATTTGTCATGCAACGCTATTCGTATACATTCATCTCTGCCTGTCTGCATAGAGCTGTATGCAAATTGCCCTTCATGTACCACCTTGTAATTGCGAAGATTTACAGAAGAAGTATCAGCAACAGATGGCATAAATTGTTTTTCAATATTTATCCCCTGCACACTTGTGATACTGCCATCTGTGTTTCGCACATCGATTTCCTCAAGCAAATCCCCCACAGGAACTTTGCGTGAGGTATGCTTGATAATATCGATTTCTGCAAATACAGCGCGTTTCAAATCCTCCAAACCCTGCTCGTAGCTGCGCTGATTGGTGAGCATGGCATTGTAGACATCCACATATTTCTTCTGAATATCAATCGTCGGAAGATCAAGTTCCATCTCGCACAAAGCATCCCACGAGAATACTTCAGTGGAACTACCCCAAGAACGAAAACACGCTTCTCGATCCCATTCACTACGATTGAAATGCAAAAACAAATATTCAGGTAGTACAACCGTCTGCATTTCTGCTTTCACACGAAATGCAATATTGTTCCAACTGATTAAAAATGTATCCTCGGAATCATTAAATCCGAACCCAATTTTTGCTCCATGAGTTCGAGGGTTATACACGAACTCATTGGGATGGACAACAAGAAATTTATGAAGATCAGTCGCTGCAACATTAGCTTTGGTGGGAATAATTTGCTTCGTAATAGTCATTCCTCGCACATCTTCTGTTCCATACAGAAGGTCATCATTGGTCTCAGTTGTCAACTCAATTAGCTGCCCCAAGTTATATTTAGTCAACGCCATAACCGATCCCCCTGAATGCGTCCTTTAACATGGATTGCGACAACTCCTCAGAAACCATCAGGAGCCGCATTTCATTTTGGATACGAGCCATTTCTTTAGCATAGTCGATATCCAGATCATGGTCAATGAATTCGATATACTTGCTTGGGGCAAGAGAAAAGTCTTTATCCTCGATGGTGATATCATCGGGGTTCCGTCTGTCTTTTTTCAGTGTTTTCACAGACTGGCACAACTCTGGCACATCAGCATAGAGGGTAGTATCCACACCCTGCCAAGCGTTATATACCTTTTTGATATCTGCAATCTGTGCAGGGGTCAACACAGTCTTTTTCTTTTTCTTGCCCTTATCGATAACAATTTCTTCAACATTCTGATCCCAGCGGCGCAGATCCATAAACAGGACTTCACCACGGCGATCACGCACTTGTCGTCCGTTGACCATACCGGCTTTCTTATTCATATTCACAATCCACAGAGTGACAGAAATATCAGTAGTATAGAACATATCACGGGGCAGAACGATAATAGCCTCAATCTTATCATTCAACAGAAGCCGTTTGCGGATTTCATATTCATCCGGATCGTTCAAAGCGCCATTTGCCAGAAGGAATCCGGCAATACCGTGGTTGACATCCAGCTTGGAAATCATATGCAGAATCCATGCATAGTTTGCATTTGACACACGTGGTACACCATACCCCTGCCAACGGGGGTCATCAAGCAACTGGTCTTCGCCACGCCATCCTTTAAGGTTGAAAGGCGGGTTAGCCATAATGAAATCGACTTTCTTGTCCTTGTGAAGATCTTCGGTAAAGGTGGAAGCGCTCTTCTCACCAAGATTAT
>USKC01000014.1 GCA_900555195.1 uncultured Lachnospiraceae bacterium | reverse complement strand
ATTCAACGGCACAGCCCCTAATGCGGCAGGTGTTAATACCGCTGACATGAAATTCTGCCAGAACTGCGGAGAGCCGCTGAAAGCAGATACCGTTTTTTGTACCAGATGCGGTGCCCGACAGAAATAATGCTGAACTGGGTTGGTGAAAATTAGAAAACTCGGAAGATTTGGTTGGCGGCGGAGAACATCAAAAGAGGGGAGATAGAAAGATGTTTTGTGGAAATTGCGGAAAACAAATAGAAGATGGCACTGCTTTTTGCCCGCACTGTGGCAGCAAGGTGACAGGCGGACCTGCTGATGGAAACAGCGCGCTGAACCAGGCAGCGGGTTCATTTGGCGGTCAGACGGGAGGAATGGCTGGTCAGGGCAGCGGGGCGGCTTACGGAGCCAGTATGACACAGGAGGAGCGTAAGTACCGTACAATCGGGATCGCTGCGGTGGTTTTTGCAGTGCTTGTAGTTCTGGTGGCAGGAATTGCGATTTGGCAGGCCAGCACCGGACCGAAGGCTGTGCTGAGAAAATTTGTACAGGGAATAGAAGATGGAAAATGGGAGAAAGCGCTTCGGGCTACGGATCTGAATCTTATCCTGAAGGAAATGGATACAGATGATTTGGAAGTTGCATGGGATTTAGGGCTTTTCTATGATGTGGATGAGGAAGAGGCAGAGGACATGAAAGCCAGTGAATTCCGTGAGTATGTCCTGGAGGAAGCCGCTGATGCGCTGGAGGAGTCCATGCAGTATTCCGGATTCTATGATTATGACATTAAGTTGAAGATGAAAGTGCTGGAATCGGAGAAACTCAGTGCTCGCGAGATACGGGAGTTGGAAGACAGCTATGCATATGAGGAATTAGGAGTGGAGATTCAGGCAGCCAGGCGACTTACTGTCAGAATGACGATATCCGGCGATATGGAAGAGGAGGATGAGACAAGCTTTGTTCTTGTCAAGTCCGGCGGTAAATGGTATGTAAGTTTGATCGGAACAGGGACGACTTTCTAAGGAGGAGTAATCCATGGCGTTATTCTTTAATAATGTGGGGAAGGTACTGACGGAGACGGGTCAGGGCGCAATGCAGAAAACGAAGGATATGGCGGAAACAGTAAAGCTGAATAACGCCATTGCGGAAGAGGAAAGAAAGATTGCGACTCTGGTGCAGGAAGTCGGTGCGCAGATAGCCGCGAATTATGAGAAATTCGCAAAAGAAGATCTGATCGGTTATGTGAATGCGAAATATCGCAGGATGTCGGATCCGCAGCAGGAAGATCCGGATGCCGGCCAGACGGGAGAGAAGATTCTTCGTGCGGCTGTCCTGAAAAATGAGGACTATTTGATCAAGATTGCGGAGATCAAAGTTTGTCAGGAGAATATTTTTAACTATCAGGAAAAGATTAAAGGACTGCGTGGATTTACAAAGTGTCCGCAATGCGGTTCAGATGTTGCACTGGGAGCAGCTTTCTGCAGCAACTGCGGAGCGAGGATGGAGGAAGGAGTTATGCCTCAGAATGACTATACTCCTACCCGTTTGTGCCCGGGCTGTGGCGCCCAGGTAAAGGAAGGCGTTTCCTTCTGTACCCAGTGCGGAACAAAGCTGTCCTGACGGCAGCTAAGAGAGGAACCGCTCCTTACGCCATATAGCAAAGCGGGAGGCGCGCAGGAATGGAATTTGGTCAGGTCATCAACAATACATATAGGGTGTTGGAAGAAATTGGTTCCGGAGGCGGGGGAACAGTTTATAAGGCATATCATATGCGGCTGCGCAAGCAGGTTGTGCTGAAAAGGATGCACAGAGGGCTTGCGCAGGTATTGGATCCGGCCAAGGAAGCGGATATTCTGAAGAACCTTCATCATCCATATCTGCCGCAGGTTTTCGATTTCCTCAGGTATGGTGAGGATATTTTTACCGTGATGGATTATGTCCCGGGCGTTGCCTTTGACAGGCTCGTCCGGGATGGAAGGCGTTTCAGCCAGAGAGAACTGATAAAATATGCCTCTCAGCTGACTGAAACGCTGGCATACCTTCATGGGCAGAAGCCTGCGATCATTCATGGGGACGTAAAGCCATCCAATCTGATATTGACGCCTGAGGACAATATATGTCTGATTGACTTTAATATTTCCGGCTTTCTGACGGACAGAGATCTGCTGACAAAGGGATATTCGAAATCCTTTGCATCTCCAGAACAGCAGGCGGCTGCAGAAGGCCGGAAGGTTCATGTGGACGAAAGAAGCGATTTGTACAGCGCAGGAGCGACGCTGTACTATATCGCTACGGGCGGAAGGCGTCCGGAAAGCAGAACTGAGAATGCGGAACAGGAAAGAGAAACAGGACGGGATACGCACCTTAGCCGATCCTTTGAAGCGATCCTGCTAAAAGCGATGGAAGAAAGGCCGCAGGATAGGTTCCGAAGCGCTGAAGCGATGCGTAAGGCCATTGAAAATATCTACCGTCTGGATGGCAGATATCGTCTGCTTCGGCTGAGACAATGGCTGACAGGGCTGTTTTTTCTGGTCGTCTTTTTTGCCGGCCTGATCCTCATGCTTGCGGGAAGAGATCGGATCTTTGAGGAGAAACAGACAAGATATCAGGAACTGACGCATAGGATGGAAGAGGCCAGGAAAGAGCAGGACGGCGCGACGCTGGAAGAACTGTATCAGGAGGCATCCGGGCTGCTGCCGGAAGCGACAGAAGCAGGTTATCAGAAGGCGCTGTATCTGTATGAAACGGGAGCGTATGAAGAAGCAGCCGCGTTCATAACAGAAAATATTCTTTATAATGAGGAAGTGGCGCAGCAGAATAATCTGGCGGATTTCTATTTCATTCTGGCGAACTGTTATTTTGAACAGGAAATATACGAACGTGCCTGTTCTTATTTTGCTGCGGCGATCGAGCGGAATGGTACGAATTCGTTGTATTATCGGGACTATGCGATTGCCCTCGCAAGGCTGGGACGGCTGGATGAGGCGGAGAAGATCCTGGAGCAGGCCAGGAAATTGAGCCTTTCCGATGCGGATCTGAGCCTGGCTTCTGGAGAAATTGCCAAAGCAAAGGGCAATTATGAAGAAGCGGAGGCGGACTTTTTGGTATGCATAGATCAGGCACAGGAAGATGGGCTCCGCATGCGCGCTTATGTGATGTGTGATGAGACGTATAAGGCCATGGGAAAAACGGAAGAAAATTATCTGAAGGCCGCAGCGCTCCTGACAGAAGCGCGTGAAACGCTTCCTGCAAAGGAACAGCTTCTCATTCTGGAACGTCTCGCACAAAGCTATATTGATCTGTATGATATGACGCAGAACGGCTCTTACGCGAGAAGCGCCATTGAGATCCTGCAGACCGTCATCGCGCAGGGATGGGAGACGGATACGACCTATGAAAATATCGCTATTCTAAGCCAGCAGACAGGCGATTATGAACTGGCATATAAAGTCCTGCAGGAACAGATCAGCAGGGATGAGGAGAATTATAGGCCCTATAAACGCCTTGCGTTCCTTGAGGTGGACATTCAGCAGGAGAAACCCAATAGCGACCGGGAGTATGAGACCTTCCGCCAGTATTATGAGAAGGCAGTTGCCTTGTATCAGTCCTCTTCCCCTGAGGAAGAAGATATGGAAATGCAGCTTCTTGAAGAGGTGATGAGTCAGATTAAGGACGGCGGATGGCTGTGAGGAGGGAGAGACGGATGGAAGGAAGCAGCGGAATCATCATCCTGGCAGCTGGGGCGGCATGTTCGCTGATCGGGCTGATAGGGTTCCTGATAACGATCGGAAGAGGGCCCGCACAGCGGAAACGGCTGCGGGATAAGATAAACGAAGAGATGAATGCATAGTAAAAAAGAAATCCGGCTGAAGAAGGCCTGAAAAGGAACGGAGAAGAATGGGAGGAAATATGTTTTGTGAATTCTGTGGACATAAATTAAGAGAGGATATGGCATTCTGCCCGGAATGCGGGACGCCCGTGAAAAAGCCGGCACCTGCAGAGGAGCAGCCGACGGCAGCTCAGCCGACGGAAGAACAGCCAATGATGGATCAGCCGACGGAGATCCTTCAGCCTGAGGAACAGCGTCAGGCAGAGGAAGCGCGCCTTGCGGAGGAACAGCGCCTTGCGGAGGAAGCACGCCGTGCAGAGGAGCAGCACGCGCAGGAATGGTCGGGAGATGAGCCCACGAAGATTGTGAACAAAAGAGGCTCAAGGCCGGAGCAGGATTTAGACAAGACGATCAAAACCGGAGGGAATTGGGAACGCCAATTCCAGGAAAATCCGGACGGCCCTTCCCATGAAGAGGGGTTCCGGGAAGGGACGGCCTTTAATGGAACGGCTGAGGAGGACAAAGACTCTCAGTGGCAGCAGCAGGGAGTGGAGGCAGACGTTATTTTCTGCCCGCATTGCGGAACGAAGAACAAGCGGGGAGATATTTTCTGCGCATCCTGCGGAGGACGGATACTGGAGGATATGCAGCAGACGGCGGACGGCGCACAGAGCGTCGGCGCAGGCGTTGGTTCTGCAGGCGGGAAAGGAAGCGGGCATGCAGGAAAAGCAAAGTGGGCTGTTCCAGCCATAGCTGTGGCAGGAATTGCCGTTGTATGCATTGCTCTGTTTGCACTTATCCGGTTGGTGTTTCTGGGCGGTGGAGAAGATTATTTCTATGTGAAGGATAATGAACTGTGGAAAGGGAATACCCGAAAGTCGGAACCGGTTCGGCTGCAAGATGACATGGGGAACGGTACAGATGACGCTTATCTGAGTTCCTTGGCCTATGGAAAGAAGACAGAAGACGGAAAGTATCTGTATTTTACCGGGGAGAGAGATGATAATTATCGCTTTACTCTTTATGGAGTTTCCTTAAAAAAGAAGGAAGCGGAACCGGTCAAAATTGATACGGATGTTGACTCCTTTGAAGTGCTCGGAAACAATAAAGTGCTGTATCTGGCAAACGGAAATCTCTATGTCAGCGATATGGAGGAAAATAAGGAAAGACTGGCGAGAAATGTTACAGAATACCATATTTCCGGGGATGAGAAAAGGGTAATTTGGATAACATCGGATGATCAGGAATTGTGTATCGGCGATGTGAGCGGTAAAGAGGATGAGGAAAAGCTGGACTCAGAAGTTTCCATGCTGTTTGACTATTCGGAGGATTTCTCTACGTTGGTATATGGGAAAGGCTCTGAACTGTATGTGATGACAGACTTTGAAAACCGAGAGAGGATTTCGGATTATGCCTGGCAGGTAGGCGTAGAGGATATAGACGGGGATTTTAAAGTATATTATGTGGAAGTGGATCCGGATGCGGAGGATTTGACTTATACCTATATGGATTTTGTAGAGGATGATATGGCGGCAGCGGACAGCGCCATGCAGGAACCGCGCATTGAAGATTATCAGAGACAGGAAGAAGTGGTGACGTTCTGGGGAGATACCCGGATGGAAACGGTTACAGATGAAGCATATTATGAAGAAATGGATAAGTATGACGAGAAACTGTACCGTGATGACGTGCGGGAAGAGTTAAAGAATACAACATTCTCCTTATCTGAACTTTCCGGCTACCAGGCGGCAGTTATGTGTTATGACGGAAAGAATAAAGAAGCCAGTGCGCTTAAGGAAAACATCTGGGTGCAGTGGTATGGAGATGGGACAGTTTATTTCGGCAACCTGGTGGAAGAATCACAGGATTGTGTATCCATGTTTTCATGCTTCACGCCGGACGGAGTTGAACAGATCGATAAAGTGCCGTTTTCTGCTATTTATGAGGGTACACAGGATATTTATGAGACGGTAAATAATGCGATATTGTTCCGCACCCAGCTGCTTTTAGCGAACGGAATGATAACGGAAATGGATCCCAAGTATATGCCATGGCAGACGATTGTGGATGAAGATACCCAGGCCGTTTATATGTTGATGGGAGGTGCGGCTGATGCATATTCAGAAAGCGGAACTCTGGTCAGATTCAGTTATAAGGATGGACAGCTGGGGGCCATGGAAACAATGGACGAAGAAGTGGATGATATACTGAGTATTGATAATGGTCGGGTTTATTATCTGAAGGATCTGGATTCTAATTCGTCGGGTGATTTGTACTGTAACGGCGCGCGTGTGGATTCTGATGTGTATGCGTATGTCCGTTTTTCGGATGAGGCTGGATTTTTCTATTATACGGATTTTGACGCCGATACGCAGCAGGGATCTCTAACGGTATATGACGGAAAAGAAACAAAGGAAATTGAGAAAGACGTATATGGCGCCCTTTGCCTGGATAAAAACAGGATCCTGCTGCTGACGGATTATGATTTGAACAGGTATCGCGGGGATCTGAAGCTGTATAACGGTAAGACATCCGAACGGATTGACAGAGATGTAACTGCAATTATTGGAGAGTAAACAGGGACGGCTGCAAGGTAAGACACGCCGGTTGGGAGAAAGAATATGTTTTGCATCAAATGTGGAGCGAAATTAGAAGAAGGGGCGAAATTCTGCACGGCCTGCGGAGCTCCTGTGTATAAAGAAGAGGAAGAAAGAATAGACCGCACGGAGATAAGCAGCGGGACGGAGGCGGATTCTTATGCGGCCCCGGAACAGGAGGACCGGACGGAAATGGTATGGGCTCCGGGACAGGAGACAGAGTCCGGGACGGGGGCTGCTTATGGACATCCGGGAGAAGACGGATATGGTTACGGCCCTGCCGATTCGGATGCTACACAGATTATCGGAGGCAATATCGGACAGCCTTCCGCGGCTGCGGCTCCTCAGATGGGGGATTCCAATGGAAAGAAAAAAGGGCCCGGCAATCTGGTGGTGATCCTGCTGATTGTTGCTCTGATCGTTGTTTTGCTCGCAACCGGCGGCTTTATTGCCTACCAGTTGTTCTTTGCTCCGGACAGCAGGGAAGAGGAGAGGCAGGAAGAAACAGAGACAATGGAAGAAACGGCAGAAGCGGAGACTACAGTGCCGGAAAGAGCAGAAAGCGAAGCGGAGGTGGCACCGCCGACGGAGGCACCGGTGAGTGAGACTGCGGCGGCTGTACAGGAGAACATGCCCGTTGTGGTGAAAGGACAGACGCTGTCCGATCTGCCGAATACCCGTTACAGCTATACGTTTGAGAACGCATTGGATGGAGCGCGTGCGGTGGTGCGGCAGAATGATACGGCGGAAGGCTACAACGGCGGAACCCTTCCGGAGGAAACAGACGATTCTATCGCCATTTATGAGGAAGGGGTGGATGGCCAGGCTGTCCGTCTGGATGGCACTTATGGCCTGCGCCTGGACAATGTGACACCGGTTGGACCGACCTATACGATATCTTTCTGGGTCAAAGCGGAGGAGTACGAGAATTATACGCCCATCTTTGAGGTGGGTTCCGACTTCCTGGGTGAGCAGGGCGGAGCAGAACGTCTGGTTCTGAATAAAAAGGAAAATGAGGCGGGAGATGATATATTCCCTGTGGTCTGGTCCTGCAGGAATGCGGAAGAGTCTGCGCTGGAGTTCCATCCCTGGTATGAGAATACCTCCAACAGCAGTCTCAGCCTGAATACCTGGCATCATATCGTGCTGGTAGTAGAAGGAGATAAGAGAGGCAATACGATTAATTTCGTGCAGGGAACGCTGTTTGTAAATGGAGATAGGGTGGCATCGGGTGATGTGGCAGGTACGGCGTTTGCCAATCCGGATTCCATGGCATATCTCGGCATTGATTGTTGGGATAAGCTTTTCTGCGGCTCATATGATGAACTGAAAATCTGGAACTGCGCGCTTAGCGAAACACAGGTGGCGACACTCTATCAGGCATATCAGTAAAGAACAAAAATCCAAAGAAGGACGGGGGAAACAGGGATGGGCACAGTGCTTCAGGTTTACAGTCCAAAGGCATACAGGGAATACCTTCTTCCTGCGATCAATAATACAGAGACGGTTTTGGTCATCGAAAAGGCCTGTTTCCAGCTTCAGGAGGATGTACTTCTGAAGCTGGAGGTGGTGGATGGCCTATGGCATTTCCTTCCATCTGACGGCGTAAAGCTGAATGCAAAGGAGAAGGAAGATGATGGCGGCTTTCTGCGGGACGGCGCAGTATTTGAACTGGAGACGGAGGCGGATGCCCGGCTGACCCTGTTCGTGGAGGAGCAGGAAAGCTCGTTTGCCGTGTATGAAAAATATGTGTTTTCTCAGGCAAATCCTGTTACCATCGGAACGAATGAAGAAAACATAATCAAATATGGCTTTCAGGATATTGTTTCGCGCAGGCATGCGGTCATCAGCAAAACCGGTTCGGCCGCCCAGATCGAAGACTGCAGCAGCAATGGTGTGTTTGTGAATTACCGGAGGATTTCTGGAAAGGTCCGGCTGAATTTTGGGGACAGCATCCATATTTTTGGACTGAATATCGTATATCTGGGAGAAATTCTGGCAGTTCGCCATACGAAACAGCTTCGTCTGGATACGGACAGACTGAAGCCGTGTGTAAAAATTCCGGTGAGCCCGGCAGGAGGGGAGAGGGGAAAGGTGCTCTATCACCGTCCTCCCAGGCACCAGGAGAAACTGGAGACGGCTCCTGTGGAAATCGAAGCGCCGCCGGCCCCTAAAGCGGAACCCAACACGCCGCTTTTTATGCTGATCGGCCCTGCGATGACCATGGCGATTCCCATGCTGTTGGGAAGCGGAATATCCATTATTGGAAGCCGTATGTCCGGCAGCGCCTCCAGCGCTTTCATGTATACTGGGCTGATCACTGCGGTGACTTCCGCGCTGATCGGTGTCTTCTGGGCGCTGACCAATGTCCGATATGCGAGGAAGACGGTAAGGAAAGAAGAATTGCACCGTCTTGACGCCTACAGCGGTTATCTGAAGAAGATGGACATGGAGATCCGGGAAAGGTATCAGCATAACGCGCAGGCCTTACATGCGATGTATCCGGCGCCCACACAGCTCATGTCGGAGATGGGCGGTGCCCTTCAGCTGTGGACGCGCAACAGCAACCATGCGGACTTCCTGAATCATCGGTTGGGACTTGGGGACATCCCTTTCCAGGCGGAAATCAGGATCCCAAAGGAACGGTTTATGCTCTGGGAAGATTCCCTGGCGGACAATCCCAGGTTGATTAAAGAGAATTATGCGGTGCTCCGGGAGGTTCCTGTGTGCGTGGATCTGAAAAATCACAGGCTGATCGGAGCCGTAGGCAAGCAGGGAGGGGCCAGAAGCGTTCTGTACAGCCTGATCGCGCAGCTCGCCCTGAACAACTGCTATACAGATGTGAAAATGGTTTTTCTGTATAATGAGGATCGAAGGGACGAGGCGGAATCATGGGAGTTCGCCAAATGGTTCCCTCATGTGTGGTCTGCTGACCGGAAAGTGCGTTTTGTTGCTGCGAACAAAGCGGAGGCCGGAGAGGTTCTCTATGAACTGGCGCGGATCCTTCGGGAACGCAAAGAGGAGAAGGGAATTTCCGACAGGGAACAGACATACAAGCCGCACTATATCGTATTCGTATCGGATCCGGGTCTGCTGGCGGACGAACCGGCGGCCAAATATCTTCTGGATGCAAAGGAATCCCTGGGAGTTACCTGCATTCTGA
This sequence comes from uncultured Lachnospiraceae bacterium, assembly GCA_900555195.1. GTDB lineage: Bacteria > Bacillota > Clostridia > Lachnospirales > Lachnospiraceae > Eisenbergiella. The sequence continues at coordinate 11,772 of USKC01000014.1, read as the reverse complement.
TGGCGGAGCGGTGCGAGGAGCTTCCCAACGCCTGTGAATGGGTGATCGAGAAGGATGAGAATTTCTGCGGAATGTATGACGTGGCAGCCGGGGAAGAAGAACGGCAGAGGATCGCCTTTGACCAGGTGGATCGTCCTTCTCTGGAGGCACTGGCCCGGAAGCTGAGCAATTATGAAGTAAATGAGACGGAAGCAGGAGGGGAAATCCCTTCCAGCTTATCTTTCCTGGATATGTACGGGGTGGATACCATACAGGGGCTGAATGTGCCGGAGCGGTGGAAGAAAAACAGAACCATTCATTCCATGCGGGCCCTGATCGGTCAGAAATCCGGCGGAGCGGACTGTTACCTGGATATCCATGAGAAATATCACGGCCCCCACGGCTTGGTGGCCGGCACCACCGGTTCGGGTAAGTCGGAGACGCTGCAGACCTATATCCTGTCTCTGGCGATTAACTATAGCCCGGATGATATCGGCTTTTTCCTGATTGACTATAAGGGCGGAGGCATGGGGAATCTTTTTACCAACCTTCCTCATATGCTGGGGCAGATTTCCAACCTGTCCGGAAATCAGGTGCGCCGCGCAATGGTTTCCATCAAAAGTGAAAACCGCAGAAGACAGAGGATATTTAACGACCATGGCGTGAACAACATCAATCTGTATACGGCCATGTATAAAAACGGCGAGGCATCCGTACCCGTTCCGCATCTGTTTATCATTATAGATGAGTTTGCGGAACTGAAGCGGGAGGAACCGGATTTCATGAAGGAACTGATCAGTGTGGCACAGGTGGGAAGAAGCCTTGGCGTACATCTGATCCTGTCCACGCAGAAGCCGTCCGGCACTGTGGATGACAACATTTGGAGCAACTCCCGTTTCCGCCTGTGCCTGCGGGTGCAGGACAAGCAGGACAGTATGGATATGCTGCATCGCCCGGATGCCGCATACCTGACGCAGGCGGGCAGGGGCTATCTGCAGGTCGGCAATGATGAACTGTTTGAACTGTTCCAGTCCGGCTGGAGCGGAGCGATCTATGACAGCAATGGAAATCAGCGCAGGGTGATTGCGATGATGCTGGATCATACGGGCAAGACGGCGCTGATCGGCAATCATGCCAAGTTGTTGATTAAGGAAGAGGAGCGGCTTACCTGGATCACGCATCTGATGGAGCTGCTGCAGGAGCTGGATGGCCGGATAGAGGCGGTATTTGACCGGCTGGAGGAAGAAAAGGCAGGGCTGGAGCGCAATGACTTCAACCGGAAACGCCTACAGAGCCTTCAGGAGCTGGCCGAAATGGCGGAGAGCAAAGGTTTCGATTCGATGAGAGAAAGGGCTGCCTTCTGTATCTCTTATGCTGCGGAGCGGGCGATCAGACTGCCGGAACTGAAAGAAAGGACCCAGTTGGACGCCATTGTGGAATACCTGGCTCAGACTGCCGTCCAATGTGGATACGAGAAGGGGCAGATGCTCTGGCTTCCGGTTCTTCCCACCTCTCTTATCTGGGAGCAGATTGCTGGGAAAACGTTCGACGGCGGAAAGTGGCCGGAATACGGGAAACGTTGGGAACTGGCTGTACCGATCGGCCTGGTGGACGATCCGGTTCATCAAGCGCAGCTGCCGCTGTGGGTGAACTTTACTCAGGGAGGGCATCTTGCCATCTGCGGTATGGCTACGAGCGGAAAAAGCACATTCCTGCAGACCCTTGCCTATGCGCTTGTGAACAGTTATTCACCAGAATATGTGAACATTTATGCTATGGATTTCGGCAGCCATATGCTTTCCGCCTTTGAGGAAGAAGCGCACTTCGGCGGAATCATGTATGAAAATGATTCGGATAAGTTGGGGAAATTCTTCTATCTCCTGGCTCAGATGCTGGAAGAGAGAAAGGCTGCATTTGGCGGAGGAAATTACAGTCAATATGTGATGACGCACGGCCAGGAATATCCGGCTGTGGTGATTATGATCGATAATTATGCCAATTTCCGGGAAAAAACGGAGGATCGGTACAGCGACCGGATCATCCGAATTGCCAGGGAAGGCGCGGGCTATGGTATCTATCTGGTGATTACTGCCGCGGGCTATGGCTCCATGGAAATCCCGGGACGTCTGGCAGATAATATCCGGACGGCTTTCTGTCTGGAAATGAACGACAAGCTTGCCTATGGAGACGTGCTGAAAACCTATCAGCTGACGACGCTGCCTGAGATCAATGTGAAGGGACGGGGATTGGCGATGGTGGACGGCAAGGCTCTGGAATTCCAGGCTGCCATCAGCCTGGAAGCGGAAGACGATTACCAGCGCAGCGAGAAGATCCGGGCGGAAGCGCAGCGGATGGACTCTGTCTGGCAGGGAAGGCGGGCGAGACAGGTGCCCGTCATTCCGGAGAAGCCGGTATGGCAGGAATTGGAAAAGACGGCCGAATATCAGACGTACATCCGGGGAGGACGGTATTTCCCGATCGGATACAACCGGGAGACTGCGGGAGTTTATGCGGTGGATCTGTGCTATCAGTTATGCTTCCTGATCTCCGGAAGGGCCAGAACGGGAAAGACCAATCTGTTGAAGGGAATGATCCGTACTGCCGGCGCCATGGGCGGAAAGGTTGCGGTATTCGATACAGCTTCCGGAGAACTGTTTGCGGCGGCCAAGGAAGCAGGGGCCCGCTATCTTACTTCGAGAAAGGAACAGTTTGCGTTCTTTAGCGAGATGATACCGGATCTGAAAGAACGGACACAGATAAAACAGCAGGGCAGGCGGGATGGCTGCTCAGAAGAAGAGATCTACGAACGGATGAAGGAAATGCAGAAATATTTCCTCATCATTGCGGATTTACCCAGCTTCGTCAGGGAGGCCTATGCGGCGGAGAAGCAGGTTGAATATCATGGTTTTGTGGAGATGCTCACCCAGAAGGGGGCTCTGCATAATATCTATTTCATCGCCGCGATGAACCCGGATGACCGGGAACAGACGGTGGGAAAAGCGATTTATGAGAACTTCGTGAAGGAGAAGAAGGGGATTCATCTGGGCGGAAATCTGGATAAGCAGCGTTTCTTCGGATTCGATGATGTGCCTTATTCGGAAAGGGGCAAGGTGACAAAGGCAGGAAATGCGTTGGTGCCTGCCGATGAAGAGCATGGAACCGTCAGCGTGGTGATTCCTTTCGTGGCGAATCAGAAACAGGAGGAGACGGAGTGCTGACGTTTGTTTCTTTTTCTGCTATGCCTGAAGAAAATGGAATGGTGAAACAGGCCTTTTCTTCCGTGGCAGCGAAGCGGACGCAGGAGAGAGTGGAATATCATCTATATGAGAAGGCGGGGGAGGTCAAGCGTTATCTTGCACAGGAGCCTTTGGTGGATTTCCTTAACTATGATTTTGAACCGCAGGCCGCCCGCGCACTGCTCTCCCAGATCAGAAGCAGGTATGCCTCTGCCTTTCTGGTGCTGACGGCGGAACCGGCAACATCGCCTCTGGAATATCTGAAACCCGGATTGTCGCCGAACGGACTGATACTGCGGCCGGTAACGCCGCAGCAGCTGATGGATGTATGGACAGAGGCGGTGGAGATGTATCAGGAACGGATCCGGAGAGGAACAAGCCAGGAGGGATTCCGGCTCGAAGGAAGGGAAGGCAGCAGGCTGATCCCCTACGAACAGATTTTCTACTTTGAAGCGCGGGAAAAAAAGGTTTTTCTCCGCGTGCGCGGGGAGGAATATCCCTGCTACGATACGCTGGAAGGCCTGCAGGAACAGGTGCCCGATGAATTCCTGCGATGCCATCGCGGATATCTGGTGAATATGGCGAAGGTGCGCCGGGCGCAATATACAGAAAATCTTCTTTGGCTGCCGGATGAGATCTGTATCCCCATGTCGAGAGGAGGAAAGAGGCTGGTGAAGGAGTATTATGAGCGGCAGGGATGAAATCCTCTGTTTTAGCCGTGCGGAATACGCGTATCTGATGCAGGCCGGACGAGGCGGGAAGATATGGGGATTCGCGCCGCAGCAGGAGGAGCGGGCAGAACGGCCGGAACGGGTGAAGGCGTTTGTCCGTCTGACAGAAAGAGGCCTGATTCGGCTTGAGGAGAAGGGGCCCGTCCTTTCGGAAAAGGTGAGACGGATGTTAAGGACGCTGGAAAACGCAGGGCGGGCCTGCCTGGAGGAATACGCGTTTCCGGGCGGCATGCGGATCAGACTTTCCTGTTGTCATCAGGAAACGGTTGTGGTCCAGGAACCGGCCAGAGGCGGCCAGGAAATCCGTATGTATGAGAGAACCTGTGAGGACTGGCAGAAGGAGACGGAAGAGCGGCTGAAGGAGATCAAAAGCTTCGTATCGCAGCAGGGAGAGCGTCTGTTGGAGGAACTGGAAGCGATGCGCGAAGAAGAAGCGGCCTATGCAGAATTGCCAGCAAAGGAATGGGAACAGATGGACTGCCATATGCGGACGCTGCTGATGCGGCGGATGGAAGGAGAAACGCAGATTTTCCGGACGGATCGCATCTTTGACGGCCGATCTTCGCGCTACCTGGCAAGGATGCGGGAGAAAACCGGCATCTGTATCTATACGCAGGAAAGCGCATCGGAACTGGCCGGGGAATGGGCAGGCTGGATTGGCCGGAGCGGCGAGGAGGAAGGACAGGATGATTTTAGTTGATTTGGAAGCGGCCTCCATGGGGAGGACTTATAATTTCCAGCTGGATGAACAGGTGAAAATCGCCACGCTGATGGAAGAGATCACGGAGATGATCTGTCAGAAAGAACACTGCAGCCTGACCGGAGACCCTGAGCGGATGTGCCTGTGCTGCAAGGAAACACAGATGATTCTGGATCGGGAAGCAACGCTGAAGGAATATGGGATCACCAACGGCATGAATCTGATCCTGCTGTAGGGGGAAGACGCCGGCAGCGTCCGTTCGTCGGCTTTCGGCAACCATTGGTCGGAAAAACCGGACAGGAAAGAAAAGAAGTGATAGGCTGTAGACACAGGAGGAGACAGGGATGCTCGAGGTAAATCCAAGCCGTTTGGCGGCCTTTGAATCCGAACTGCATGCGCAGGGGAAACGGTTGATTGCAGGCTGTGAAGAACTTTCTCAGATTCGTTCCGCCCTGGCACAGATGACGCAGATGGATCAGGCGATCGCAGCCATCCGCTCCTGTACCTCGCAGATGGAGGAGGAATATGGAAAGCTGATGCTCCTGGAACGGGCAGCAGAGCAGATCGGCAGGATGTATTCAGACTGTGAGAATCGGGTGACGGATACATGTGAGCAGGAGAACAGCCGCTTGGGTTACGGTTGGGAAGCTGCAGCCGGAGACCTTCGTCCGGGACTGGTGGGGAGACAAAGCGGCAGAGAGCCGGAGGACTGGGAGCAGGTGCTTTGAAGGGGAAGGACACAGGGCGTGCGGCGATGAACGTATTCTGACAACCTGCAGAGAGTGGGGCGGAATACAGAAGGGAGCGAAGAGATGAATACGGAAATAATTGAAGTGGAAACCCCTTCGTTGGAGGGCGAGGTAAATGAACTGAAAACAGCGCTGGATAACATGAAAAAGCATGTGACGGAGGTATATGAGGGCGTACAGGAACTGGATGCCATGTGGGACGGACCGGCGAATGAGGCGTTTGTCAAACAGTTCACGGATGATTATAACGCCTGCATGGAATTGTATGAGGAACTTGCGGAGCTTGTGGAATGCATGAGGTATGCGCGTGAAGAGTACGACCGCTGCGAACAGTCTGTCGGTTCGCTGATTGATGGGATCACTATATAGCACAGATGGACGAAGAAGCCGCAGAGCGGCAGAAATGAGAGGATGAGATGGACGCAGGACAGGTTACGATTAAGGTATCCCCGGAGACGCTTTTGGCAAAGGCGGAGGAACTGACGGGAGCGATTTCCCAGCTGGGCAGCGATTTTGAAACGGTGAAAGACGGAGTGACCAAAACCAGGGCCTATTGGAATGGCAAGGCTGCGGATGCTCACAGAAAGGCATTTGAATCCAGATATGAAGAGATGGATGAGATGCTCAGACGTCTGAAAGAACATCCGGCTGACCTGGAACAGATCGCCGGCACCTACCTGAATGTGGAAAAAGAGGTAAATGAGCTGGCAGGAAAACTGCCGGATGACATTATCATGTAGGGGGTGAGAGGGAAGATGGCGCAGACGAGTTGGGAGATCACCATGAACTTCAGAAGTGCGATCCGGCAGGCGGAACGGCTGGAGTCGGTGGCCGAACAGATGAATAGTATGGCGCAGCAGCGATTTTCAGCTTCCATCCAGGAACTCTCCGTCGGATGGAAGGGGGAAAATGCGAACGCATATCTGAGAAAATGCGAGTCGCTGAAGCAGAAAATCGGAGAGACAGCAAAACAATTGAGAGGGGTTGCGGCAGATATACGCAGCATCGCTCAGAGAACATATGATGCCGAGATGGCCGCGCTCCGCATTGCGCAGGAGCGAAACTACTAGATAAGCCAATCAATAAAAGGAGGAAAAGAAAATGGCAGAATTTCAGGTAACAGCACAGCAGTTGAGAACAAAGGCGGGAGAACTTCGGGATATGAATTCGAAGCTTAAGGGCTATATCGAAGAGCTGGTGGAGAAGGAAGCAAACCTTGCCACCATGTGGGAAGGAGAAGCCCAGCAGGCATTCCGCAATGCGTTCCAGCAGGATAAAGGACAGATGGATAATTTCTATAATGCCATTGAACAGTACGCTTCAGCATTAGAGGCCATTGCGGCTAAATATGAACAGGCCGAATCGACCAACTATAATACAGCATCTTCGCGCAGTTACTAAAAGCAGCCTGAAAACCGAAAGCCTGAAACAAAAAAAGCAAAGCACAGCTATAAAAGCGGCGGAAGGAGAAAAAACATGGACGGAATAATAAAGGTAACACCCGAGAAACTGATCAGCACAGCAGAAGAATTCAGCACGGTCGGCCAGAATGTGAATACGCTGACGCAGAGCATGACGGAGATGGTGAACGGCCTCAGCTCCACCTGGACAGGGGAAGCAGCCAATGCCTACAGGACGAAATTCAGCGGACTGCAGGATGATATCACTAAGCTGAATAATATGATTCAGGAGCATGCTGCAGATCTGACCGAGATGGGAGAAACCTATCAGCGCGCAGAGACAGCGAATGAAGAAGAACTGGCCAACAGCCTGCCTACTGATGTGATCCAGTAAGCATAAGAGGAAATATTTTTACGAAACCAGAGAAAGAGAAAGGATGCCGGCATAAGGCGGCACCATTCTGAAGCAGCAGCGGAGCGTCGGGAGAAAAAACAGCCTGCCGGCGCCCCGGAGAAAGAGAAAGGCTGTCCTAGGACAAATGAAAAGAGCAAACGAGTGGAAGAAAAGAAATAGATGGACCGGATTATGGGGAATCGCGGCATGCATTTTGAGCATGTGCGTCAGCCTGCCGGTTCTGGCGGCGGAAACAGGAAATGCCTATTGCGGGAAAATCTCCGAAGGAGAACTGACGGTTTTCGTATCTGATCCCGGAGGCACAGAGGAGGTTCTCTGCCAGGTGGGGACCGTTCCCTGTGAGGAAGTACATGCGGTCAGCCAGGAGGAGGACGGTTTCCCGGTGGAAACAGTTCTGCTGGTGGACAATTCTCTGTCAGTGGAGGAAACCTACAGGCCTGCTATTGCGCAGCTTCTGCAGGATATGGTGGGCGCACGCCTGGAAGAAGAATGTTTTACGCTGGCTACCTTTGATGAAGAACTGCACTATCTGGTCACGGAGAGCTCAGACTATACGGAACTGAAGAATGCGATCGAATCCATCACCTATCAGGATCAGGAAACGAATGTTACGGATGTCCTGTATGAATGTTTGTCGGATTTGCGGGAAAAGGAAGGGGATTCTTTAAGAAGGATCCTGCTGATTTCAGATGGAATGGACAGCGAAACCGTTGGCTATTCCCAGCAGGAATTATTTGACTTGATATCGGAATACACCTGTCCCATTTATACGCTGGGATGTACTTATAGAGACAATAGCGAGGAACTGGAAAGCATGTTCCGTCTGTCCAGGCAGACGGGCAGTGCCTGGTTTTTGCTGGATGAAGTGGAAAATACGGATGAAGTTCTGAAAGCGATCCGGGAAACGGATGCCATGCTGCGGGTGACGGCGACCCTTCCCGAAGAGGTCTGCGACGGAACCTCAAAAGGGGTGCTGATTACGGCCAGCGGAAGCGGGGGGAGCCATGAGGCATCCACCAGCATAAAAATGCCCTTTGCCGAGGCTGCGGCAGCAGAAGAGACAGAATCAGCCAGCCAGGAGACACAGGAGACTGTCCAGGAGAGTGAAGAAGCGGAAAACGTGCCTCGGCCTGCGGCCAGCCCAGGAGGAACCATGGCTTTTGTGGGAAAATGGTGGCCGCTGTTTGCAGGCTGCGTGGCTGTAGCAGTCATTCTGGTGATCTTAATCATCATCTTTACGATAAGAGGACGGAAGAATCAGGCGCCGGAGAAAAAGGAACCTGAAAAAGAGGAGAAGGAGCCGAAAGAGGAAAAGAAGCATGAAGAACCGGAGAAAGAGGATGTCGGCGGGGCAAAAACCTATATGCTCTGGCGGGGAACGAACGATCACATGCTGAAGCTTTCGGATCAGGACAGACCCTCCCGGATCCTGGAACTGCCGCTGAAGGATAAGGTGGTGATCGGCCGCAGCAAGGGACAGGCTGTATTTGATTACGAAAAGTCTGTTTCAGGAACGCATTGTGAGATCTCGGCCCGGAACGGACATTTCTATGTGAAAGATTTGCATTCCTCTAACGGCACAACGGTGAATGGCAAAGCGCTTCCTTCCGGAGGAGAGGCAGAGATTTATTCAGGAGCAATTCTGAATCTGGGAAGGCTGCGGCTGAAGGTGGAGATAAAATAAAAGCGATGAATTTGGAAGCGTTGGTTCTTTGCCGTACAGGCGCGGTAAGAAAAAACAATGAGGATGCTGCACTTGCCTACTGGGAGCGAGGGAGAGGCCTGTTCCTTGTGGCAGACGGTATGGGCGGATATGCAGAAGGTGAACGGGCCAGTGGCTGTATCGCAGAAAGAATGCGGGAATGGTGGTTGGAACTGGAACCGGCCAGGTATGCGGGTTGTGAAGAATTGGTTTTTGAAGAAGCCAAGCATGTGCTGGAGCGGGCGAATGAAGAGATCTACCGGTCAACTGCGAACGGACATATCTGTGGAAGCACGGTGGTTCTGCTGCTGGTGTGGGAGAAAAAAAGCTTCCTGCTCTCCGTAGGAGACAGCCGCTGCTATCTTCTTCCGGGAGGCCTGTTTGGCGGGTCCCTGGTGAGGCTGACCAGGGACGATGTCTGGGAAAACAGCGCGGCCGCTGCTGGGGTTCGTCAGAAGGAGAACCATCCGGATTATGGAAAGCTGACCAATGCGGTAGGGATCGGCACAGGAGTTAGGTATACGGCGTGTACGGACAGGCCCAAAGCAGGGGGTGTTTACCTGCTGTGCAGCGATGGAATTCATAAGTACTGTGCGGAGGAAACAATTCAGTCCAGCCTGCGGGCAGCTGCGGGCGGAAACCTGCAGAAGGCCATGGGCATTCTGGAACGGGAAGTGATCAGAAACGGAGCGAAAGATAATTATTCGGCCGTGATCGTGAGAGTGAAAAAGGGAAACGTTTAAATGGATGAGGGATCATACCGTTGTCTGAAGCTGGTTAGGACGCGGCAAATGAAACGAAGATAGGGGACGGAAGGCCTATGGGAACGTGGAGCGTTAAGCTGCAGAAAATGAAGGATGTAATAGAAGAGGAATATACGTTCAGCGGCCAGCTTGAAGGCTGGAGCGAGGAAATCGACGGAATCCGCAGAGGGATTGATTTCCATGGAGCGGGAAGAGAGCGGGTAATATCGTGCCTTTTGGCTCTTTCCTCCAAGGCGTCGGAGGAAGGAAGCAAGATGCAGAAACTCGGAGACCGGCTGAACGAGATCTCAAATGCCTACAGGATTTCAGAGGATAAGATCTATTATAATGTGCTGACGCAGAACCTGCCGGACTGGATACCTGACAACGTTCTGGATATGCTTGAATGGGCCGGAGTGGCGGCCGGAAGCGCCTGGGCGGCATTTGACTTTTTGCAGATGAATGTAAAACAGGAAGTGAAGCTGTTTACAGTTGATGCTTCAGAGGGATTGGATAAGCTGAAAGATATGGTCGAAGATAAAGTGAACGATCGCTTTGAAGATGAGGGATTCAGGAAAAGCTGGGGAGAAAAGGGTTATCTGGATCGCGAAGGGGTGTTGCATGAAGGAGAGCCGGATCTCGGGCCGGACGACATAGCGACAGGAAAGGTGTGGGAAGTCAGCGAAGAAGCGGAGGTCAGCATCCTGTCTGAGGAATGGGAGAGTTCCGGGGAAAACTGGAACGCGAAGTCCGCAGTAAAGATTGGAAAGGCAGGGATTTCGGGCAGCGCATATGCGGGATTATTTACGATTGATGAAAATGGACAGGCACATTTCGCACCGAGCGTTGGCGTTGAGATGGGAGCGGCGATAACCGCTTTTGAAGCGACAGGGGAAGCGACGATTGGAAACGATGTGTGGGGAGCTTATACAAAAGGCGAAGTGAAAGCTCTTTCAGCGGAATTGGAAGCAGAAATGACAGCGGGGCTGTATGATGAGAATAATAATTTTAACCCGCAGTTAAACGCGGGGGTTTCTGCAGAAACGGTGTTGGTTGAGGCCGGAGGGACCATTGGAGGCACAATAGCAGGGGTGGGCTTGGCAGCCAGCGGTTCTGTAGGAGTAGGTGCAGGAGCTCATGCGGATATCGGATATAAAGATGGAGTTCTTTCGTTTGACGTGGGCGCATACGTCGGTGTGGGGGCCAGCGTGGAATTTGAGATTGATGTGGGCAGCATAGCTGAGGCGTCAATAGAAGTGGCGGTGGATGCAGGCGACATGATCGCGGACGCAGCCCAGGCAGTTTGGGACTTTTTATGGTAGAATAGAGACAAAGATGTCTGATCTTATAGACAGAAAGGCAGGAGCATAAATGAAGAAAGATTTTTTACCTGTAGGAACGGTGGTCAGCCTGAAGAATTCCAAGGTGAAAGTAATGATTATGGGATATTATCCTTCCGGAAACGCAAAGCCGGGATATGTGTGGGATTATTCAGGCGTTCTGTATCCGATGGGATACACAGACGGTTCCCAGATCCTGCAGTTTGATGCGGAGCAGATCGGTGAAGTGATGGCCATGGGTTATCAGGATGTGGAGCAGTTCTCCTTTATCGAAAGGCTGCAGGAAGCGGCGGAGAAGGTAAAGACACAGGAGAAAGAGGAAGAGGCGCCGGATACGGACGGAAAGACGGAATGAGCGTAATGGTTCGGAACAGGCCGAACTGCTGCGGACAATAGAGAATGTGCGGCAATAAGGAATGGAGGAAAGCATATGTTTGAGAAGACTTTACCCATCGGCAGCGTCGTTCTGCTGGAGGGGGCAAAGAAACGGCTGTTGATCGTGGGATATCATAAATGCATACAGGGAAAACCGGAGAAAGTCTATGATTATATTGGCTGCCCCTATCCGGAAGGATTTCTCGCGCCGGACAAGATGGCCCTGTTTGACCACAGCCAAATCCGTCACATTTTTGCGCTGGGATTCCAGAATCTAGATCAGTTTGCGTTTCGGGAAAAGCTGGAGCAGGCGCTTCAGAAGGAAGAAGACAGGCAGTAAGCAGGCAGAAAGTGGTAAACGGAACAAAGGAGAAAAGGAATGTTTTGTACGAAATGCGGGAA
>USKC01000013.1 GCA_900555195.1 uncultured Lachnospiraceae bacterium | reverse complement strand
AAAACGTCGGTACTTACGAACCGTCTTTTGGTTCGTTATGTACCGTTACGTTTTTGGCCAAGCGAGAGCGTGTACCAGCGAACACCTCTCCACCGCAGGGACAGGGGAATGCCCGGATGGGTTGGCACCGGAGGGCGGAACGGCATATATGAAGGGCTAGTAGTAACCAATTTACATGGTTTTTCCATAAAACTAATTGACAAAAATTCGTCTCTGTTATATGATAAGGAACATATTTGTATGAGCAAAGGCGTTCATATTGTCCTGGGGACAGCTTCCCTTTTTGGACCATATGAACGCTCTTTTCGTTTTGATAAACCGTTCCTTTCAAAGGACAGGAGTTAATGTCCGCCTGCCCATTTTACTTTATTCCGGAGGGAGAATCTATGATGTATCGATATGATGAAGTTATGACCTACTGCAAGGAAGAAGATGTAAAGTTCATCCGGCTGGCATTCTGCGATCTTGCCGGAAGGCAGAAAAATATTGCCATCATGCCTTCCGAACTGGAACGCGCATTTCGCTACGGTATTTCCTTTGATGCCTCTGCGATAGAAGGATTCGGAGATGTTGTCAAATCTGACCTATTTCTTTTCCCTGATCCATCCACCCTCTCTGTGCTTCCCTGGAGGCCTTCTCATGGCCGGGTTGTCCGCATGTTCTGCGATATCCGGCATCCTGATGGCTCTCCCTTTGCCAAGGACAGCCGTTATCTTCTCAAGCAGGCCATCCAGGAAGCCGAACAACTTGGCATCTCCTGTTTCTTTGGCGTGGAATTTGAATTCTATCTCTTCAAAACGGATGAGAATGGCGAACCCACACACATTCCCTTTGACCAGGCCGGCTATATGGACATCGCTCCTGAGGACAGAGGTGAAAATATTCGGCGGGATATCTGCCTGACACTGGAGGATATGGGGATCTGGCCTGAAAGTTCCCATCACGAAGAGGGCCCAGGGCAGAACGAGATCGATTTCAGATACAGCGATGCCCTCTCTTCTGCAGATAATGCCCTTACCTTTAAATCCGTTGTAAAAACCATAGCCATGCAGAACGGCCTGTATGCCTGCTTTTCTCCAAAGCCGTTAAAAGAATGCAGCGGCAATGGCCTGCATATTAACATTTCCCTGAAGAGTTCCAGGAAAAAAGAGGATACAGAAGCCTTCATGGCCGGCGTGCTGCATCATATCCGTGAGATTTCCGCCTTTTTAAACCCCACTGAAGAATCTTATCTGCGCCTGGGAGAAAAAAAGGCTCCCAAGTACATCACCTGGTCTTCCGAAAATCGTTCCCAGCTCATTCGCATACCTGCGGCCAGCGGGGAATACGCCCGGTTTGAACTGCGTTCCGCTGATCCACAGGCCAATCCCTATCTCGCCTATGCGCTGCTGATCTATGCAGGGCTGGAAGGGATCCGGCAGCGCTTTCCTCTGTGTGAGCCTCTCGATTTGAATTTGTATACTGCCGGAGCGGAAATTACCGCAGGGCTTAAAACCCTTCCCCTGACGCTTGAAGAGGCACGGAAGGAGGCAACACACAGCGGCCTCATCCGCCGTTACCTTCCACAGCTGCTGGATTGAATGCTTTTCTTTCACTCTGTTTACTGTAAAAGAGCGGTGGCCGGGATATTTGTGCTGGAGCGTCACAAATGCCCCCTCAGTCATTGCTCCCGTCGCTGACGCTCCGGAATGAGGATTTTATGATTCAGAAAAAGAGTGTAAACAGCGTCCTGATCGTCTCTTCCGGTCAGAAGGCCTATCAGCTGTTCTCGGAACTGTTGCCCGCCGGCAGCTTTTCTCCGGTTCTGTCCGTTTCCACGGCCGGAGAGGCCAGACGTCTCCTGGTAGACCGAATATTCGATATTCTCATTATCAATACGCCCCTGTCCGATGATTTTGGCGTTTCTTTTGCCACGGAAGTGGCCGAAAAAGAAGGCTGCGGTATTTTGCTGCTCGTTAAAGCGGAGATCCAGGATGAGGTCTCTTCCCAGGTGGAGGATTACGGCATCTTTACCCTGCCCAAGCCTGCCAGCCGGCAGATGATCTACCAAGCCCTGAAATTTCTGTCCGCCTCTCAGGCAAAAGTGCGGGCGCTTCAGGATAAGGCCACATCCCTGCAGGCCAAGATGGAAGAAATCCGTCTGGTCAACCGGGCAAAACTTCTTCTCATCGATCATCTGAAAATGAGTGAGCCGGAGGCCCATCGCTACATCGAAAAAAGGGCGATGGATACCTGCGTGAAACGCAGGGAAATCGCAGAAAATATCATCAAAACCTATGAGAATTAAGCATAAAGCGGAATTGTCTGCCTTAGTTACGGACGTTCCGGTATAGGGTGAAGAGAGAAAGCAAAGTGCTTTCACTCTCCCCGATTTTGTATGTGCGCCATAGCGCGCAGATAGGAGCAAATATGACAAAATATATTTTTGTAACCGGCGGTGTGGTATCCGGCTTGGGAAAAGGCATTACCGCAGCTTCTCTCGGAAGGCTTCTGAAAGCCAGGGGGCTTAAAATCGCCGCGCAGAAGCTGGATCCCTATATCAATGTGGATCCGGGAACCATGAGCCCTTATCAGCACGGAGAAGTCTATGTAACAGAAGACGGCGCAGAAACTGATCTGGATCTGGGACATTATGAACGATTCATTGATGAGGATCTCAATCAATTCTCCAACCTCACCACCGGAAAAGTTTACTGGAATGTGCTGAACAAGGAACGCAGAGGAGAATATCTTGGCGAAACGGTTCAGGTCATTCCTCATATCACCAACGAAATCAAGTCCTTCATCTACAGCGTGGGGAGGAAAACCCAGGCGGATGTGGTCATCACAGAGATCGGAGGCACCACTGGAGATATAGAAAGCCAGCCTTTCCTAGAAGCTATCCGCCAGGTAGGTCTTGAAGTAGGCCGGGAGAACGCGATCTACATCCATGTGACACTCGTTCCCTATCTGAGCGGTTCTGATGAACACAAGACCAAGCCTACCCAGCATTCTGTCAAGGAACTGCAGGGAATGGGCATTCATCCCAACCTCATTGTGCTGCGCTGTGACCGGCCGCTGGAACATGCCATTTTCAAAAAAATCGCGCTGTTCTGCAACGTAAATCCGGATTGTGTCATCGAAAACCTTACCTTGCCGGTACTCTATGAAGCGCCTGTCATGCTGGAAAGGCACCATTTTTCCGACATCGTATGCAGAGAGCTCCACATCGATGCTCCTGCCCCTGATCTGACCGATCGGATCAAAAAACGCGATCGGGAAGTCACCATAGGCCTGGTTGGAAAGTATGTGCAGCTTCATGACGCGTATCTCTCCGTAGCTGAAGCCCTCCGCCATGCCGGATATTGTTTCGGTACCAAAATTCAAATGAAATGGATCGACTCGGAAACAATTACCTCCGACAACGCGGAATCCATTCTGTCCGGCTGTGATGGGATCGTGGTTCCCGGCGGCTTCGGGAACCGGGGAATTGAAGGAAAAATTCTCACCGCCTCCTACTGCAGGACCCATAATCTTCCTTATCTGGGCATCTGCCTGGGCATGCAGATTGCGGTGATTGAATTCGCGCGGAATGTCTGCGGCCTCACCGATGCCAATTCCGGAGAATTTGACGAACTCTCCTCTCATAAGGTGATCGATTTTCTTCCGGATCAGAGCGCAGATATTCAAAAAGGCGGCACATTGCGCCTGGGCACTTATCCCTGCCTTATCCAGAAGGGCACCCAAATGTATCGCGCCTATGGGCAGGAACAAATCCAGGAACGCCATCGCCACAGATATGAATTCAACAATGATTTTCGCGATCTTCTTGCTTCCGCCGGCCTTCGTATAAGCGGCACCTCCCCTGACGGCCGCATCGTGGAGACCGTAGAAGTTCCCGAGAATGATTTCTTCATCGGCGTGCAGTTCCATCCGGAATTCAAAAGCCGCCCCAACAAGGCACATCCCTTGTTCAAGGGATTGGTGAATGCCGCCCTTTCCCATCAAAAGGAGGATGCAAAACGATGAGTCAGATTCATGAGGAATGCGGTGTATTCGGCATTTACAGCCCTAACGGCACAACGGATGTCGCATCCGCCGTTTATTACGGCCTGTATGCCCTTCAGCACCGGGGCCAGGAAAGCTGCGGCATCGCGGTATGCGACGACGGACTCTTTCAAAGTTACAAAGATGAAGGCCTGGTGGGAGAAGTATTCAAGCCTTCTGTCCTGGCGGGATTGGGGCACGGTAACATCGCGGTCGGCCATGTCCGCTATTCCACCACGGGGGGCGGCGGCCGGCTGAACGCACAACCTATCGTTGTCAACCATAAAAAGGGCCACATGGCTCTGGCCCACAATGGAAATCTCGTAAATTCCCAAACGCTGCGGGATCGTCTGGAATCAGAAGGTTCCATTTTTCACACCACCAGCGACACGGAAGTGATCTCCTATCTCATCACCCAGGAACGTCTGCGCTGCCCTTCCATAGAAGACGCGGTCAGCCGCACGATGGATCTCATTCAAGGCGCTTATTCCCTGGCTGTCATGTCTCCGGCCAAACTGCTCGCCGTCCGTGATGAAAACGGTTTCCGCCCGCTTTGTTACGGCAGGCGCGAAGACGGATGCTATGTGGTCGCTTCCGAAAGCTGTGCTCTGGACGCGGTGGGCGCTGCCTTCATCCGTGACCTGCTGCCTGGAGAGATTCTGGTTTTCGACAAACAAGGCGTCCGCTCCATCCGGGAGCATTGCGGTAAGCGAGAAAAACGCACCTGCATTTTCGAACAGATTTACTTCGCTCGTCCGGATTCCGTCATCGACGGCATCAGCGTCCATGCAGCACGCAAAAAAGCAGGCGCCATCCTTGCAGAAACCCAGCCTGTGGAGGCAGATGTCGTGATCGGTGTCCCGGATTCCGGTCTGGATGCAGCCCTTGGATATTCCGAGGCATCCCACATTCCATATGGAACCGGCTTCATCAAAAATCGCTATATCGCCCGCACCTTCATTGCACCTGACCAAGCCTCCCGTGAAGACAAGGTAAAAATCAAGCTGAACCCTATCCGTGAAACGGTTGCGGGTAAGTCTGTCATCATGATCGACGATTCCATCGTCCGGGGCACCACCAGTGCCCGCATTGTGCGGCTCCTGCGGGAAGCAGGCGCACAACAGATCCATGTCCGCATCTCTGCTCCTCCATTTTTAAATCCCTGCTACTACGGAACAGATATTGACTCCAGGGAGCACCTGATCGCCTGCCATCATTCCATCGACGAGATCCGTGAATTGATTGGTGCGGACAGCCTGGCCTATCTTCCCACCGATCGTCTTCATGAACTGGTCGGAACCGCTCCCGGAACAGGATACTGCAGCGCCTGTTTTGACGGTAGGTATCCCACTGCTCTTCCACCGCAAAATCGTCACAATAAATTCGCACATAAAATCAGCGCCGGAAAGTAACATATGAATAAAAGACCAGCCGCGTGAAAATGCCTGTACACGATCTGTACCTATATTTTCACGCGGCTGATACATACTCATTTTCGCCAGCATTCCTTCTGCTGACAGCAACGGTTTTTCAGTACCTAACAGACCTATTCCCCAAGTGATTCCAGCACCTCAGAAACCGATTTTCCGGAAGCCTTAATTTTATCATATAAAAGCTTTAGTTCTTCTGCTTCCTGCGCCTGCATAATTTCCTTTCTCCTATTCTTTAGCGCTTTCAGCTCTGCCTCTGCCTTTGAGATCTCTCCATCAAGATACTGCAATTCCTCTTCATACGTCATGTTTTTCTTTCTTCTCGCCATACATTCTCTCCATTTCTTTCCAAATTCTGCTTGTAAGCAGCCTTTCTTTCAGAAATTATTGTACTATATCTTTCCGGGAAATTCCATGTTTATCGATAGAAAATCCATAAAACACTTTCCGGCTATTTTTATGGGACAGTAGCTGTCCGGCCAGGGCTCAGCCGGCAAAGCCCTTCATCTGGCGAGACATTCATATGTTCTTCTTCTGATTCATAGTTTATAGAAAAGCGAACCGTCCGCACAGCAGAATGGGAGAATGTGAAAGAGCTGCACCCTCCTTCCCCCCAAGTCCATGATCGGAGAGGATATGAATTCTCAGAAATTAGAAAATCTATTGAACCTGAGTCTGGATTCCACCATGGAGGAGCGAGAAAAATCGCGCACTCTGAATGTAGGATACGACCATAAGAACTCCAGTTGGGAACTTATTGTTAAATACAATGGAGATATCAGCAGCTTAGCGGATGAACAAATCCGGGTGGAACTCCTTCTTGCCGGGTATGCTATCATCACGATTCCGGAATACTTGATTCCGGCTCTTGCGGCGCTGGATGAGATCGAATATGTGGAAAAGCCAAAAGAACTACTCTATAATGTCTATTACGCCAAAAGACAATCCTGTTTTCCCAACTTGGGTTCCCCCTTTACCACATCCGGGCAGAACAGCCAAGAAGAACTTACAGGAAAAGGCTGCCTGATCGCCATCTTTGATTCCGGTATTGATTATACTCTGCCTGACTTTCAGGACAGTCAAGGAAGCCGCATCCTGTACCTGTGGGATCAGACGCTGGAACCGGATGCGGACAAAAATTTCTATCCTCCGGAAGGCTTCACCATTGGCGTAGAATTTACGCAACAGCAAATTAATGCAGCCCTGCACGCCGGAACGGAAGCCGGATTTTCCCTGGTGCCAAGCATCGATACTTCCGGACATGGAACGGCTGTGGCAGCTATCGCAGCAAGCAGCAATCCCAACCCGCTCTATACGGGGGCCGCTCCGGAAGCCGCTCTTTTAATCGTAAAGCTAGGGCGGGCCGGAAGCGGGCCCTATCCCAGAACCACTCAGCTGATGCGCGCCATGACCTATGCTCTTCGGAAAGCCCAGGAACTCGGCATGCCTCTGGCTGTCAATCTTAGTTTCGGTAACAGTTATGGAGCCCATGACGGCACCTCTCTGCTGGAACGTTTTCTTGATAATGCTTCTGAAGTATGGAAAAATGTAATCTGTGCAGGCACTGGAAATGAGGGGGCTTCAGCAGGGCATGTATCTGGACGTTTTTTCTCACCTGGCAGAAATGCCTCCTTTCCTTCTATTGACACACAGCAACGCTCTGCCACCAATAATGCAGCACGCATCGAACTGGCTGTAGGAATGTATGAATCCACCATAAACGTACAATTATGGAAAAATTATGCAGATATTTTCCAAGTCACATTGCTCTCCCCCTCTGGAGAAAGCCTGCAAGTACCCATGCAACGGCCAGGACGTATAGAATTTACCCTTGGCCAGACCGTGATCCTAATCTATGTAGGAGAACCTTCGCCCTATTCCGTCAGGCAGGAAATCTACTTCGATTTTTTGCCCTCCGGCGCTTATATTAACTCTGGCGTCTGGACCTTTCTTCTGGAACCGGTCACTATCATAACAGGAGAATACCAATTCTATCTCCCCGGACAGGCGATGCGCTCCGCAGATACACGGTTTTATGCGCCCACGCCGGAACTGACGCTGACGATTCCGTCCACAGCGGGCAAACTCATCACAGTGGGCGCAATTTGGGGCGACTATGACGCTTACGCAGATTTCTCCGGCAGAGGTATCAGAGGGCAGGAACAGCTGCCCGGTTTCCCCAATACCAAACCGGATATTGCCGCACCCGGCGTAGAGATTGCAGCCGCCCGCGCCGGAGGCGGCTACGCCTCTTATACGGGCACCTCCTTTGCCACCCCTCTTGTGACGGGCACCGCAGCCATCATGATGGAATGGGGGATCGTAAGAGGCAACGATCCCTATCTGTACGGCGAAAAGCTGAAAGCTTATTTACAGTGCGGGGCAAGAAGTGTGCGCGGAGAAGAACGCTATCCCAATGATAGGACAGGATACGGCGCCCTGTGTGTAAGCGATAGTATCCCAGCGAGATAGCATGCATGTCTTTCCGGGCAGGCTCCATTCACAGTTCATTGACCGTGTCCGCCACGGACAGTTCCCGTATCCGCTTTGCCGGCGCATATGCGGCCGCAGCCGCAGCTGCCAGCACCAGGCCCAGAATAACCGCCAGAGGGCCAACGGGCAGGCTCCAGGCCGCATACCAGAAATGCGCTGTAATCAATTTCCCATACAGCCATCTGCTAAGCGGCAGTCCAATGCCGCACCCCACCGCACAGCCGCATATGGCATAGACGAACGCCTCTGCAGCGATCATCCGGGTGATCTGATGCCCGTTCATTCCGACCGCCCGCATCGCGCCGTACTGCTTTATCCGCGCGGACACGCTCATGGAGATGCTGTTCATAATATTGAGCAGCGTTACCAACGCAATCACGGCCAGGAAGCCATACACAAAGAACAGAAATGCCCGATACGTTCCCGCCGTGCTCTCTTCTCTCCGATCCGCAAAGTTTACTTCTTCTCCGGCTGCATGCCGGATCGCTTCCACATCTTCATCCGCCGCATTTTTCTCCAGCTGTATCATGAGAAGGGAATAATCCTCCTCCCCGGTTATGCGCCGGAATGTCTGGCCGGAGACGATGAGGGTTATTTTCCCCTGTGTGGTTCCGTCGCTGTTAAACGGATCGTACTTTAACAGGCCCACGATTTCCACCTCTGTCCCT
This sequence comes from uncultured Lachnospiraceae bacterium, assembly GCA_900555195.1. Classification (GTDB taxonomy): domain Bacteria; phylum Bacillota; class Clostridia; order Lachnospirales; family Lachnospiraceae; genus Eisenbergiella. Next base: position 13,455 of record USKC01000013.1, on the reverse strand, counting down.
CCCACATTGACCCGGTCGCCGATCTGTACAGGACTGTTCCCATCCCAGGTTGCCAGCGCACAGCAGCTGTCCCCGTACACTCTGGAAAGATCACTGCCTTTTTGGAGCATATCGTCCTTTTTCAGGCAATCCAGGTCGAACGCATCATAGGAAATCAGGTCTGTCTGTATTATGCCCTCCTGATTCAGTTCTCCCTTCATATCCAGGCAGCTTCTGCGCCCGAACGCCCGTTTCACGCCCTCCATATTTTCGATCTGTGAAAGCAGGCCGGAAGCGACCGAATTGGAACCATCCCCGCTTGCGATCTGCAGATCTGCCGCATTGGAAAACTGGGGCATCAGGCAGTTGACAAAATCAATCAGCACGGAAAAACCGAAGAACAGGATGATGCTCAGGGCGAAGGATCCCGTCATCAGGAGCAGATTTTTCTTTGCAGAAACTGCGTGGGCAATTCCGAGGGTTATATCTATTTTCAGAAATCTCGTTTTTATCCTCCGTCCTGCCCGTATTCCGGGTTCTGTATTTCCGGAAGCAGCCGTTACAGGCGACACCCTTGCCGCCCTTTTTGCCGGAGTCCTCGCGGCGAGAAGCACTGTCAGAAGCCCTACGGCTATCCCGGCAGCAATCCCTATCCCGCTGATTCCAAACAACGGCAGTGCGGAGAATTCCTCTCCCACCCCCAGCCGCAGGATGATGCACAGAATCCATGTAATCACAATTCCAAGCAGTACGCCTTCCGGAATCGCCATTCTGCACCAGTTCAGCGCTTCCAGCCTGACAAAACGGATGATCTGCTTCCTGCTCATCCCCAGGCAGCGCATCAGGCCGAAAAACTGCGTCCGCTGGGCCACATCACTATTGATACTGCCTGCGATCATCAGCACGCCCGCGGTCAGGATCAACACGAACAGAACTGCAGCCGTGGCAAACAGCGTCTGGGCCATCACGCTGTCAGCCGCTTCTGCGACCGAAAATGTTCCGTGCTTGGCCCGCAGTCTTTCCAATTCCATCCTTACTCCCAAATCCGCCATGCTGAATATGGCCGTCACCAAAAAGACGGAGAAAATGATGCAAAGACGCGTCATTCGGCTTTTACGTCTATGCGCTTTTGCCGAAATAGGAATCAGGCTCAGATAACTTCTCATTGGCGGTACCTCCCGAAGTCTGTCACCACGCCGTCAGATACCTGCAGGATCCGATCCGCGGTCTGCGCAATGCTCCGGCTGTGTGTGATCAGAAGGACTGTCTGTTCATACTTTCTGGACGCCTCCTTCAGCAGAGTGAGCACTTCACTGGTATTCTGCGTATCCAGATTCCCCGTCGGCTCATCCGCCAATATGAGCGAAGGACGCATAAACAGGGCTCTCCCGATCGCGACGCGCTGCTGCTGCCCTCCGGACAACTGGCTCGGCAGATGGCTGCGGCGTTTTTTTAGATGCAATCCTTCCAGCAATTCTTCCAGATATTTTATATCTGGCTTCTGATAATCCAGCAGCGCAGGAAACATGATATTCTGCTCTGCCGTCAATTCCGGTATCAGATGAAAACTCTGGAAAATAAAGCCGATATTCCTGCGGCGAAACACCGTAAGGGAAGCCTCCTTCATGGCAAAGATATCTCTCCCGTCAATGATCACCCTGCCGGAAGTGGGCGTGTCAAGCGCACCGATCAGATTCAGCAACGTGCTTTTTCCGGAACCGGATTCTCCCACAATGGCCACGAATTCTCCCTTCGGGACACAGAAAGATGCCTTCTTCAGCGCATGCACGGCAGCCTCCCCGCTGCCATAGGTCTTGGAAACGGACCGTACTTCTAATACATTCATTCGCAATCCCTCTTTCTCTCGTTCTGATTCTGATATGAGCCTATCATGACTGCCCGACTGTCAGATAACGAACCGCCTACAGTTCTGTAGGATTCAGAAAGTTCATAAGAAAAGAAGAGCCTGCGCCGAGCTGACTGTCCACCTCAATCGTACCGCCGTGCGCTTCCACCACCGCCTTGGCGAGCGGAAGCCCCAGCCCGCTTCCCTGCGTGTCCTGAGAAAAACGGCTCCTGTAGAACCGTTTAAAAATGTGGTACAGATCTTCCGGATGAATGCCGCTTCCGTTATCTTTTACAGCGATCTGGACGATTGAGGCAAACTGTTTCCACTCAATTCGTATCACATCCCCTTCCCGGGTATGATCCAGGGCATTTTTCACCAGATTGCCAACCGCTTCCAGCAGCCAGCTGCGGTCACAAAACAGCCGGATCCCATCCTCCCCATACAGTTCCAGCCTTTTCCCCTCCTTTTGGGCACGATATGCGAACCGCCGCTCTATATGCGCCATCATATCTGCCACATGTTCCTCATACTTCTCCAGCACCACCGTGCCCGCATCCAGTCTGGCAATCTTCAGAAGATTCTGCACGAGCGTTTCAATCCGGTCAAGTTCCTGTTCGGAAAGCTCTGCAAATTCCATAATCTCCGGCAGTTCCTGCGCCTTCTCCAGCTGAAACTTTCCCGCCCGTTCCACCAGAATGCTGTAGCCATAACAGGTGACGTTGTGGTTCACGCGAAAGGCTTCAATGCGGAACCCTTCAAAGGAAAACGTCTGCTCCATCTCCGTAATCTCCTGATATACAATCGGAAAGGGAAGTTCCGGAGCGATCACGCGCAGCGCATTCACTACCCTTGTCAGCCCCTTGGGCCCGATCATGAGCAGCGGTTCCGTGCGCTCTGCATTTCCCATGGTCAGAAGCATGCCGGGCAGGCCGCTGATATGATCGGCATGGTAATGGGTAAAGCACATGATATCCACCGGTTTAGGGCTCCATCCCTTCTCCTTCATGGCGATCTGCGTCCCTTCACCGCAATCAATCAGGATGCTCTTCCCATTATAACGGGCCATCAGGGAAGTCAACCACCTGTTGGGCAGGGGCATCATTCCTCCGGTTCCAAGCAAACAAACGTCCAACATCTTCTTATTTTACTCCATTTCTAAATCTGTATCGTAATCAACACCCCGCCGCAAAAAAGCGGGTATCAAATTTTCATAATCAAGGCATCTTCACGGGGCGCTTCATAAAAGCCTTTCCGCACGCCCACCGTTTGAAATCCCAAAGAGGTATACAGGCTGATGGCCGGGACATTCCCTTTGCGCACCTCCAGGACAAAGGTGTCCATCCCCCGTTCTTTGGCCTGGGACAGAAGTTCTTTCAGCAATCTTTTGCCGAATCCCCGGCCTCTGCAGTCCGGCCGCACAGCCACATTCATGATCTCTCCCTCGTCAAAGGACTGCCAAACGCCGCAGTAGCCGTTCAGCCTGCCGCTTTCGCCATTCGCTCCTTCTTTACCCTCCATCTCTTCCACCCCTGCCAGATACAGCGCATTGGGATCTTGGAGGGCATCCTCCAGCGCCTGCCTCGACCAGGCCGCTTTGCCGAAACAGAGCCGTTCCAGTTCCGCCGCCTGGTCAAGATCCTCCGGCAGCATTCTGCGGATCAGCATGTCGCCTTGGCCGGAGCTTTCTCTCCCGCTTCCTTCCTCTGCCGCTCCGCCTGAGAGGGACGCAGATATTCCGGCGCATGATCGCGGGCGTTCTCCAGTTTCCCTTCCATGGCAAAACGCTGCGCGAGCAGGGCCACCGATGCCGCTCTCTGCCTGTTGCAGGTCAGAGGAGCAAAAGCAAAGGGCCGATTCAGCTGCTGCGCGATGCGCTCCCGAAACACGGGCACGCCGTCCCCCAGAAAGATGATCCGCTTATCTTCATCCAACTGGTTGAGCCGTTCTGTGATCTCTTCGATGGACAGTGCACACTGGGGAAGCAGAACCTGCATGCGAAAGGCACATTCCAACGCAGAAGAACCGGACTCTTCCTGCGGTTTTTCAGGTACAAAGGTATAGATTCCCGTATATGCCTGGCTGCGTCTGGCATCCATCAGGGGACAGACATACGCATCCATTCCGTAAAGGTTCATGGCCAGCGCATCCACGGTGGGAACCGCTATCAGAGGCTTGTCCAGCGCAAGTCCCAGTCCCTTGGCTGTCGCCGAACCGATGCGCAGGCCGGTGAACGAACCAGGGCCCGCCGATACCGCGATAGCGTCCACCGTCGTCAGATCCAGTTCAATCATCTTTGTCACTTCGTCGATCATCGGAAGCAGTGTTTGGGAATGGGTTTTCTTATAGTTCGTGGTGTATTCCGCAATCAGCGTATCCCCCTCTGCAACGGCCACTCCGGCCACCAGTCCGGAACTATCAATCGCCAGTATTTTCATCCCCGTATACTCCTTTCCCACAATTTCCCGTTTCCGCCTCTGCATCTTTTCCCTTTTGGGTCAGCGTGATCCTGCGGTAGTCGAATCCTTTGGACAGGTCCTTTTCAATGCGCACTTCCGTATATAGGGAAGGCAGTATCTCTTCCACCAGATTGGCCCATTCCACCAGACAGACCCCTTCACCGTAGAAGCAGTCCTCATATCCGATCTCTTCCATCTCCTCCACATCGCCTATCCGATAGACATCAAAATGGTAAAATGGCAGCCTTCCTTCTTCATAGCTGTGCAGAATCGTAAACGTGGGGCTGCTGACCGCTTCTTCAATCCCCAGCCCCTTCGCCACTCCCTGTGTAAAAACCGTTTTTCCCACGCCGAGATCTCCGATCAAGGTATACACCTGTCCCGGCTTGGCATTTTTTCCTATTTTCTCACCCAGCGCAAAGGTGTCATTGGCACAAAAGCTTTCTATTTCCAGCATATTTTCCTCCATTTCCAAACGCAAAGCCCGCCTCTAAACGGTCAGACGGCTTATCGCCAACCACAGCCTACAGCCTGATATTCACCTTTTTAGCCGGCATATGCGTGGAGATCATCTCGACCGCACCTTCCAGATCATCCTTCAGATCTCGCTTGGGAAAGATGCTCGCATTCATGCGGCCGGTATACAGGATAATGCTCTTATTTGTGGAAACAGCCTTGAACATATCTTCCCATTTCTGAAATTCCTTCGCCTCCTTCTGGGAAACTTCCACTCCTTCCTCCGTCAAACGGTAATGAAGGGGTTCTTTAAAAACCGGATTCAGCGCCTGTTTCCTGGCCCTCAAATACAGGCTCACCGGCTGATACGCAAGGATAATCAGCCCGGCTGCCAAATACGCCCAACCGCCGGACATCACCCCTCCCACCAGCAGGAAGGCGCCGACCGCAGCTCCAAGCACTCCTGAAAAACTGGTAAACGTATGATGAAGCATATAGTCATACAGACTTCCCGCATCAATCTTTACATCAAATTCTATTTCCATCCGTTCTCTCCATAATTACATGTCCGCAGACCGCCGCGTCCCGCCGGCCCATTCTCACACGGGCCTGTTCTTCGGTATCCGAAAAAGCACCTACAATGCAGGTGCTTTTCCACTTACCCCTATATTATACCGAAACTTCGCAAGAACGCAACAATTTCTGAAAAGTCCTGTTGGGGCTGCTCAATCCTTTGCACATGCCGTTCCGCCCTCCAACGCCATCTGTGCATCCCGCTGTCCCTGAAGCTGCCGCGGGGCATCAGGGCGCACGGACTAGGTTCCTGTCTTCCTTATTCGTGCCGCAGCGCCTCAATGGGGCTCAGTTTGGCAGCCTTTCGGGCCGGATAGATCCCGAAGAAGATTCCGACAGCCGCTGAAAACAAGGAAGCTCCCAGCACGGTAGGGATCTGCACTCTTGCGGCGAAACCAATCGCACCTCCGATCACAGATGCTCCTGCAATTCCCAGGATGATCCCGATGATTCCTCCAAGCAGCGTGATGATCGCCGATTCAGAAAGGAACTGAAGCAGAATGGATCCGGTTCTTGCGCCTAAAGATTTACGGATGCCGATTTCCCTGGTTCTCTCCGTCACGGACACCAACATGATATTCATTACGCCGATGCCTCCCACCAGAAGGGAAATGGCCGCCACGATCACAACAAAGATAGAGATACTGCCCATGACGGAATTGATCTGTGAAATCTGATCCTGCATGTTCTGTACCTGGATAACGCTTTTACCCCTCACATCATGCAATGCTTCCAATAGATTGATGGCATTGCTCGCCACCCGCACAGACTGTGTAGGATCTTCGCAAATAATCATGAAATCTGTAAAATTGCCGAAATACACTCCATAAGAGGCGCTCAGCACGGAGAGCGGAACCTCCACGTTAATCATATCTCCATACATGCTAAACAGAGCGGATGCACTGTCCTGACGGATGCCTACAATTCTCAAATCCTGAGTAACTCCATAAAGCGTTACCTCGATGGACAGCCCAATCACATCCGTAGTCCCGAACATCTTTTTTGCCGCCTGTTCCGTAATTACGCATACTTTATTCGCAGAGTAATAATCACTCGCCGTAAAATATCTTCCTGCTACAATAGGCTCACTCTGATAGAATTCCATACTTTCCGTGCCGCCGGAGACATATGCAGTAAATTCTCCCTTCTTTGCAATGGACGAACCATAAAGCGTATAAACGGGCGTTACCCCTTTTACTCCTGCTACCCTGTCCTGAACAGCTTCAAAATCATCCGTGTTAAAATAGACTTCTTCATCGCTGTGCTCATTGTTCACATAAATGCTGATCAATCCTCCGGCCATAGCATTCAGTTCATCGTTCACCTGGCCTTTCACTCCATCGCCAATAGACATAATCATAATCACAGAAGTGATTCCGATAATGATACCGAGCATTGTCAGAACCGAACGACCTTTATTACTCTTTATATTCATCAGGGCAATCTTAATATATTCCCAAGCCTGTGCCACTGTCTCATCCTCCTTATGCGGATTCTCCACCTTCCGCCTCTTCTGAGGAAGGTGAGGCGCCCGTGTCCATTCCTTCCTCAGTCGTTTCAGTGGCAGGGATTTCTTCTGCGGATGTGCCTTGTGCAGACGTTTCTTGCTGGGTTTCATCCTGAACAGAAGTCTCGGTTACTTGGTTTTCTACTGGCTGGGTATCCGTTTCCACAGGGTTCATGCCACCAGCGCTCGTATCCATCGGAACTGCCACCACGTTCATACCTTCCGTCACCGCTCCCGTCATATCATAGACTACCTGATCTCCTTCTTTCAGTCCCTCTTTGACTTCCACCATGGTGTCCGACGAAATGCCCGTCACAATGCGCCGCATCACAACCACACCATTTTCCACCACATAGCAGAAATCTCCCTGTTTGTCCGCATTGACAATTTCTATGGGCAACGTGATCACGTTCTTGGCGGAATTCGTATGAATAATCACCTTTGCTTCCACGCCCAGGTAGATGGAATCATCCGGATTATTAATATGTATCTCTGCCCCTACCACAGCGCTTCCTTGGGAATTCGTAGCAGCCACCTTATTGATCTTGGATACTTCCCCTTCATAGGTTTTATCCGCAATCGTCAGTTCCGCTTTCTGACCGATCGCTATTTTGGGCAGATCATATCTGGTCACTTCAATTCCGACCTTGACCTGTTCATTGCTTTCGATCGTAAACAATTCCGTTCCAGCAGAAACCGTCGCTCCCTCCAGAAGCCCGCCTCCGTTTGTGGCGTCCTTGGAAGAAGATACTGTAGCAATCTTGGTTACGATACCGGAAAACTCAGCGACTACCCCCTGCTGTGCTTTTGCCAGCTCATTTGCGGCTTCATCCGCCGTAATCTGGGCGCTCTGCATCGTATCTGCCTGCTGCTGCTTGGCATACGCATCCGTTATGCCGGCTTCTGCAGAAGATTCCTTACTCTCTCTTCTATTGATCTCCTCGTTCATGTCATCCAGTTTCTTCTGTTCTGCGTCGATGAGCCGCTGCTTCTCTTTCATCCCTTCTGACATACTCAGGTCATTTAGCTGATTTGTCGTATCACGGATACTGTTATTCAGGTTCTGAATCACTTCCTGAATGCCGTCCCTCGCTTCCGGATCTCCCTGTTCTGAAAGCTTATTGTTCTGAATTTCCAGTTCCAGATTCAGTTTTCCCAGCCAATCCTGAAGCTTTTCCTTTTCTTTCTGCATGGAATCTTCCAATTCATATTTTAGCCCCTGAACATACTGTTCCTGCGCCTCAGCCAGGGTTTTAAGTTCCTCCAAGCCGATGGTCGCTTCATTGTACTCAGACTGGTTTTTATCGCTCTGATACTGAGTGCTCTTATACCCGTTTGCAGTAGCCGACGCATCCAGGGCCGCTTTCGCCTGCTGATTTTCCAAATCTTCCGTATTGAAGGTAACTAGCTGCTGCCCTTCTTCCACTTCGTCTCCAAGTGAGATGTCCATCGTTTCAATCATGGCTCCCACCGGCGCATAATAGGTTTTGCTCTCCTCGCTGCTCACCGTTCCGCTGGTGGACATGGTCTCTTCTACATCACCTAGAGAAGCGGTAACTGTGTTCACCTGCATCGGAGTATTCTTTGCAATCACGCTGGACACCACATTGTATCCTACAAAAACTACAACCAGCGCCAGGGCTACCACGAGCCCAACTCTCTTCTTTTTCTTCCCCCTGCGTCCAGCCTTACGCTCCGCCTTTTTCTCCCTGCGGCTGGCCTTAACCGTCTTCTCACCTTCCTGAACCAACGTATCTTCCTTTGCTTCGGCCGCAATTTGGGTGTTCTTTTCCACTTCGCTCATCTTGCTTCCTCCATACTCCGTCTACTCTTTTTGCTCAAACACTCTGCGTATAATCTTCTTCCACATGGCCGTCCCGAATGCGTATCACTCGTTCCGCCTGTGCGGCGATATCATTGTCATGCGTAATAATAATAACCGTCCTGCCTTCCCGATGCAGGCTTTTAAGAATCCCCATAATCTCCTGCGTAGACGCCGAATCCAGGTTGCCCGTAGGCTCATCCGCAAGAATCACGGGAGGCGCCTGGGCGATCGCTCGGGCAATCGCCACCCTTTGCTGCTGTCCGCCTGACATCTCTGAAGGTCTATGGCTCATCCTCGCTTCCAACCCTACCTTAATCAGCGCTTTTCTGGAAAGTTCTGTTCGCTCACGCTTCCCTACCCCTCTATAAATGAGTGGCAGTTCCACATTCTCCAGGGCTGTCAGATTGGGAATCAGATTAAATCCCTGAAAAATGAAACCAATTTCCCTATTTCTGATATCCGACAATTCATCGTCGCTCATATTGGAAACATCCTGATCGTGAAGCAAATAAGTCCCGCTGGTCGGCACATCCAGACAACCCAGCATATTCATGAGAGTGGATTTGCCAGAACCGGAATGGCCGATAATGGCGACAAATTCGTTCTCCTCAATGGTCACATTCACATGATCTAGTGCCCGAACCTCGTTCTCACCCGGATTGTATATCTTACACATATCCCTTACTTCAACCAATGCACCCATACCCTATCCTCTTCCTCATGCATATAAATCCTCGCCCTTTGTATTATTTCCATAATACAGTAATACCTTTTTTACAATTTGTCAAGCCTAAAGCATCGACATGATACAGATAAAACTCCTAATGTTGCCATCTGCCTTCAACAAGGCTCTTTCTCCTGCCAAGCTTCGCTTATCATACACTAAAAACACGCAAGAAATACCCGGCACTTCCATTAAGTTTTTCTTAATTTTTTCTAAAACAAACTGAGGCAGCCCAAAACAACCCTTCCCTAAAAAGAATTTCGCCTGTGCGTCTGCAAGCGGCCGGAAGCGGCAGCCTGGTTTTTACTCGCACAGGCGAAATTCCTTTTATTAGGAAGTATAAAAGAAAAAAAATCGGAAACACTGAAGATATACAACAAAAACGAAAGCCGTTGTTCCAGCTGCTTATGAGTAATGAAGGAACACAAGCATTTGGCCCAACGTCGCAGACAGACTGGTCTGAGAAAGTAAGATTCAGAAATTGAGCTTCATTATTTAGTCTTAAAACCTTCACAAATTCTTCAAAAAAGGATCACGAATCCTCCACAGATAAATGATATCTTTATATCATACAAACAAAGCCAACAACACTTTTTAATAGATTTCTTTTTCATAACTTGCCGGCATTCTTAAGGAATGCCGGCCCTCCCTCAATTAAAATAGCGTTATGCTTTTAAACCGAACAGATTTGGCAGGGCTGTAATCTGTTCGGTTTTTTATTTTTTAGCATGATGCAGATACCACACTTCTTGCAGCAATTTAATCAGCCCTAGCCTGCTGCCATTATTTCCCCCGATGCAGCACCGGGCTCAGCTTCTTATAGACCAGAATCGTAATGACGGATACAACCGTTCCCTTCAGAAGATTCATGGGAACCACCGCAAAAATCACGAGCGTGCTGACACTGTTGATCGCCGGATTGATCGCGCTTCCCATCTCAATAATGGAATCCAGTGGCATGCCATAGAGCTGGGCGAATTTGGGGAGCAAATAAATCCCGTTAAACAGCGAACCGAATACAGTCATCACCAGTGTTCCCACAACACAGCCGATCACCGCAGTTTTTTTCGTTTTCTTGAAAAGATAGATGATGGATGCGGGCAAAAGAAAGCTGCATCCAATAATAAAATTGGCGAGATCTCCTACAAAAGCGGTGGAAGTCCCCTTAAACAGCAGCTTGAGGACGATCTTACAGAATTCAATCATCACCGCCGCCACGGGCCCGAATGCAAATGCTCCGATCAACGCGGGCAGTTCGCTGAAATCCATTTTATAGAAGGACGGCGCAAACGGAATCGAAAAATCCAACATATGAAGAACGGCTGCGATGGCGGAGAAAACGCCGATCACCGCAATCTTTCTCGTATTCAGAATCCTCTCTTTTGTCCCTTTTTTCTTTTTCTGCCACTTTTCCACCAGATAAGCCACCGCCACCATCAGAATGACGAGCCCGATGAATTCCAGGACAAATACAATGTTTTCCGCAACTGTTGCTGCTAAGCTGTTCATGTTGTTCCTCTCTTTCTGCGGTCAATCCGCACTGTAGAAGGAAAATTCTTCTGACTTTTTTGCACACCATATGCCCTGCGCATCTCTTCGCCCAGCCCGCCTTCCGGAGATATCGGACGCCGCAACAGTTCAAGCAAGTCTGACCTGTTATCCTGCGCCGTCTGCGGGCCCGGCCAACAGTCTTCTGCCCGCAAAATAAAAAACCCGGAAAACTTCTCCGGGTTCTAATTCAGCCTTCAAGCCGCCGCGCTTCCAAACTGACAGAAAGGAAACGAACGATCCTATGGCATGTTTCTTCTTTCATCCAGACTGTACTGTCGGTTCCGGATTCTAACCGGATCAGCCGCCAATGCGGGTCGCGGACTCATCTGCCAGACTTCCTCTGACAGCTTCACCGCCGGTAGGGAATTGCACCCGACCCTGAAGAACTTTACCTTTATGAATATGGCGGAACACATCCGCCATCTATGTTACGTCTATCATAATAGCAGAATTTAGAGATTTGTCAATACGCGGCGGCGGTCAGGCAGCTGCCCAACCGCCGTCCGCATATCGCCTCATCCCTGCAGGATGCGATCCACTTCCTCCCTTTGCGGGATGGAAACACTCGCCCCTTCCCGGGATACGGCCAGCCCCGCTGCGACTGCGGCAAGACGGAGTGCCTCCTCCGGGCCTTTTCCTTCCACCATGGCCGCCACATAATATCCCGTAAAAGTATCCCCGGCCGCCGTCGTATCCACCGTTTTCACGCTGTAGCACGGCTGCCTGCGCATCATATCCCGCTCCCGATAAAGCGCCCCTTCTCCTCCGAGCGTCAGGATGATCTTCATATCCGGATAGCGTCCAAGCAGCGTCTCCGTAATGCGTTCCGGTTCCGTCTCTCCTGTCAGTTCGCAGCCTTCCGTTTCATTCAGCATCAGCCAGGAGACGCCGGACAGATCCATTTGTTTGAGCGTCTCATCCATAGGCGATGGGTTCAGCAGGATCTGAAGCCCCTTCTCCTTCCCACGGGCGAGCAGGTATTCCAGTCCGTTTATCTCATTCTGCAGCATCAGAATATCCTGCGCCTCATAATTCTGCAGAACCGCATCCATGAATTCCTTTTCATTCTCATAATTGCTTCCGTTAAACAAAATGATGCAGTTCTCTCCAGCATCGGATACCTGTATCAGCGCATGGCCGGTGATGGTTCCGCTTTCCCGCACATAACGCGTATCCACCCCCGCTTCCTGAAGAATCTCCGTCAAAAAATGCCCGTCCTCTCCTACCGTGCCCGCATGGCAGATCTTCTGCCCCGCCCGGGCCACAGCGATGGACTGATTCAGGCCCTTTCCTCCGGGAAAACACTGATATCCCTGCGAAGAAATCGTTTCCCCCGGCCTGACAAAATGCGAAACCCGATATACTTTGTCAATATTGAGGGAACCAAAATTCAATATTTTCATCCCCGGTTCTCTCCTTTCCCCATCCTCTTTCCGTTTCAAACAGATCTGTCCTTTCCCCCCTTTTGCCCCTTACTCGGCCAGCTTTCGGAACAGGTCTTCAAAAAGGTTGTCCCTTTCGATATGGTAGACATAACGGATCAGGTGCCTGCGCGGATCAAAGCTGTAATGGTGGTCGTACTGCGGAACCGGGCTCGGAGCCAACCGATCCTGCATGAAGCTTTCGTCCAGCAGCCAGCCGACTGCGGTCACATCCCAGATCGCCCTGCTCCAGCAGCGGTTTTTGCTTCCAGCAGCCCCTTCAATTTCCGCCAGATCCACCAGATAATCACAGAGCCTGTTCCTCCCCCGCAGGAACATCTCCAGTTCTCCGGCACAGGTGGTAAACGCCGACACCACGCCCATGCAGGGAAGCTGTACCATGGCCGCACCGCAGCCGAATACCACCCTGCCCGCAGCCACATCCTGCATCAGATTGAATTCATAATTATCCGGCCATTCATAAGAATTTCCCCCAAGCCAGATCAGAACAATCCGATCCACGATCTCCGGCTGCATCAAAATGGCGGACGCCACATTTGTGATCGCTCCCAGCGCCACCACATACAGCGGCTTATCCGGCGTATACTGCATGGCAAGCCCGGCGAGATGCTCAGAGGCGTCTGAACGGACGGGCTCAGTCTCACTTAGCAGATAAGATGTCGAACCTCTGTAGACCACTTTTCCATACTCTTCTTCTTTTCCCATGAGACTCAGAATATGGTGAATCTCCTGAAAGCTCTTCTCCATGCCGTCCGCCGGCCCTTCCGATTTCTCATTGAAGAAGGGCGCCGCATAGATAGCCTTCAGATTCAGCTTATCCGCCGACTTGATCAGATACGCCAGGGCAAACTGATCGTCAATCTCATTGTAGGTGTCCGTATCCAGCACCACGTCCACCCTGCCTTCCGGCCTGCGCAGCCGTTCCAGCAGCTGCAGCTGTTTTTCTTCATTCATTTTTGATTCCCCCTTTCTCTTTCCCTTTCATGATGAAAGCATATTTATTATATACCCTTTCCGCCTTTTCCGCCATCCTTTTCCGCCGTCGCTGCATGGAACCTCGCTGCATGGAAAGGCGGCGTTACTGCTCAGCCCT
>USKC01000012.1 GCA_900555195.1 uncultured Lachnospiraceae bacterium | reverse complement strand
AGCATTTCTGCCAAAAGCAGATCCCGCACGTCCTGGCGGCGTTGTCCGACGCCCGACAGGGCGGAGTTTAGCCGCCATGTGGGAAATTTTTCGCATGCAGCGTGAGCAAAACAGCCAATTTTTGAAGTGGTTTCCGGGAAGTGCAGTCAGGTTCCGCCATCCCATCCGCTGCAGCGGTCAGAGGCCCTGAACCCATGAGCCCGCCGGATGCGGTCAGGGAGGTGTCCACACAGATGCAGAGGGATACAGGAAGCCGAGAAAATCTTCCGCTTTTTGCATCACCGCATCGCATACAGCAGCGCATTGCAAATGGCGGCCGCCACATTACTTCCGCCCTTTCGGCCCCGCGCCACGATCATGGGGCAATCCGCCTGGAGGATCTGTTCCTTTGCCTCCACCACGTTCACGAAGCCCACAGGCACGCCGATGATCCCAGCCGGGCGGATCGCGCCCGCTTCCATCAGTTCATACAGGCGCATCAGGGCCGTAGGCGCGTTGCCGACGGCAAAAATCAGTTCACCGGAGAGGCCGGCTGCCTTTTCCATGCTCACCGCAGCCCTCGTGATCCCCCTTTCTGCGGCTTCCTTCGCCACATCCTCATCCCCCATGAAACAAAGCACCTCTCCGCCGTATCTGGTAAGTTCCTTCTTATTGATTCCCGCCTTTGCCATCTGGGTATCGGTCACAATGCATGCCCCCTCCCGAATGGCCCTCTGCATCCGCTCTACCGCATGGGCGGTGAAATGAAGCGTATCCGCATAGTCGAAATCCGCCGTGGTATGGATCACCCGCTTAATCACCGGTTCCTGTTCCGGATCCAGCTGCCTGTCTCCCAGTTCCTGCGCGATCAGTGCAAAGCTTCTTTTTTCAATCTCTCCTGGCTTGATATATTCCGGTTTCATTTGTCACCTCTTCCTTATCCCCACAGAAGCCCATAGATCGCTTCCATGTCCAGATTCTGCCGCAGCGTGGCCGCCAGCCTGTCATACTGCCGCTCCTTGTATTCCCTCCAGGAGGATGCCATTCCATGGCCATCCTCCAGCGCAAGCCCCTTCCTTTCGGCCAGCAGGCGCACCAATGCCCATCTGAAGTCCGCCTCGTCAAAGATGCCGTGCAGATAGGTACCCGCCACGTTTCCCCTGCAGCATCCATCCGCCTCCCCTCTGTCTCCTTTTCCGACAAGCCCATCCGCTTTGCTTCCATCTTCCTCCGGTTCCAGACTCAGAAAAGGTGTCCTATCTTCGGCGGTATATTCCTGCCTTCCCATATGGATTTCATAGCCGCTCACCCGCTTCCCGGAAAGGGCGGCAAAATCCCCGCATAGGCTGTGCACACGCCCTTCCCTCCTGGTGCGCACCTTCTCCTTTCCGAAATGGGTGACCACGGGCAGCAGGCCCATTCCCCGCAGGCTTCCGCCGCCTTCCGCTCCTTCCGGATCCTCAATGCGCTCTCCCAGCATCTGATATCCTCCGCAGATGCCAAGAACCAGGGTTCCTTCCTCTGCCTTCCTCTGGATGGCTGCTTCCAGCCCGGCCTGCCTCAGCCACAGCAGATCCTTCATTGTATTCTTGGTTCCGGGAAGAAGGATCAGATCCGGACTGCCCAGTTCTTCCGCCCGTTCCACATACCTGACAGACACCTGTTCCTCCATGGAAAATGCCTGAAAATCCGTAAAATTGGAGATTTTGGGGAAACGGATCACAGCGATGTCCACCCCTTTTTCCGCCTGTTTCTTCTGCAGGCGTTCCGCCAGAGAGTCTTCTTCTTCGATATCCACATCCATCCAGGGCACCACGCCAAGAACCCGCTTTCCGCAGCGTTCTTCCAGCATCGTAAGGCCCGGATCCAGGATCCGTTTATCCCCGCGGAATTTATTCATGATCAATCCCTTTACCCGCTCCTGTTCGTCCGCTTCCAAAAGCTGAAGTGTGCCCAACAGCTGGGCGAATACGCCGCCCCTGTCAATATCGCCCACCAGCAGTACCGGAGCGTCCGCCAGCTTTGCCATCCCCATGTTGACGATATCGTCCTGCTTCAGGTTAATTTCCGCAGGGCTGCCTGCCCCTTCAATCACCAGGATATCATAGGTCTCTGCGAGCCGCTCATAGGCAGCACGGATCAGGGGCAGATATTCTTTTTTCTTCCTGAAATAATCCACCGCCCTCATATTGCCGGCCACCTCTCCGTTCAGGATGACCTGGGATCCCATATCCGTCGTTGGTTTCAGCAGGATAGGGTTCATATCCACCGAAGGCTCAATTCCACAGGCCTCCGCCTGTACCGCCTGCGCCCGTCCCATCTCCAGGCGTTCCCTGGTGATATAAGAATTCAGCGCCATGTTCTGGGATTTGAACGGGGCCACCCGGTATCCATCCTGTTTGAACAGCCTGCACAGCCCGGCTGCAATCAGGCTTTTGCCCACATTGGACATGGTTCCCTGTATCATGATCGGCTTTGCCTTTTTCATCTTTCCCTCCATGCTTAAGCGTTATTTCCTAATCATTGGCACCTTTCGCATTCCTCCGTCAGCCCTTCGCAGCCGCCGTACATTTTCCTTCCATGGCCCTCCATCTGCGAAGCAGCTCTTCATTCTCTTCCCTGGTCCGTATTCCGATCCGAAAATATCCCTCTCCCAGATTCCGAAAATCCGCGCAGGAACGGATCAGGATCCCCTGTTCCAGCATCCGTTCCTTCAGATCCCTCCTTCCCCGGAAAAAGAGAAAATTCGCCGCATGGCCAATGATTTGCTCCGCAAGCCCTTCCTCCATGGCTTCCATGAGCCGCCTCTTTTCTTCCTCAATCAGCGCCCTCGTCCGCTTCAGATATGCGCGGTCGGAAAGCGCCGCGATTCCGGCCATCTGTGCCGGAAGAGACGTATTCCATGGCGGCAGGCAGCGCCGCAGCCGCTCCCGGAAGGATGCGTTTGCACTCACCGCATAACCCAGCCTGAGCCCGGGCATCCCGTAGATCTTGGTGAACGCCCGCAGCACGATCAGATGAGGATACCCCGCACATTCCCGCTTCAGGCTCAGCGCTCCCTCCTGTTCGAGAAAGGGCAGAAAGCATTCGTCCAGGCAGAACCAGGTGCCCGTCCGTTCACAGGTCTCTATGATCTGAAGAAGCAAGTTTTTTCCCGTCAAAAGTCCGGTTGGATTGGCAGGATTACAGAGGAAGAGCACATCCGGCTTTTCTTCCTCTATCATTCCAAGGATCCCTTCCGTCAGCACAAACCCTTCTTTCCCTGAAAGGTTCCAGAACAGTGCTTCTCCCCCGGCCGCGTTCACGGCCGCTTCATACTCCTGAAAGGAAGGGGCGCTCATCATCCCGGTAAAGGCCGCGGCCCCGCCGGACGGCCCTCTCTTGTGCCTTTCGGCGCCGCATCCGCGCACAGCGGCGCAAATCCCATAGATCAGCTCCGCCGCTCCATTTCCGGGCA
Organism: uncultured Lachnospiraceae bacterium; assembly: GCA_900555195.1. Lineage (GTDB taxonomy): Bacteria > Bacillota > Clostridia > Lachnospirales > Lachnospiraceae > Eisenbergiella. The sequence goes on along the minus strand of USKC01000012.1, from coordinate 19,360 downwards.
GGATCCATTCCGCTTCCACCCCTTCCGCTTCCGCAATGGCGCGGCAAAGCGCCTCTCCCCGCCAGTCCGGATAGCGTGTGGAATGCAGGATCGCTTCCTGTGCCGCCCGGACGCTCCCCTCCGGCATACCGAGGGGATTCACATTGACTGAAAAATCATATTCCACATGGTTGCGGTATATATCCCCGCCATGCAATTCTATCATTTTTACCTCCATGCCGAAGCGTTTTACGCTAGGCACGCGCGCCGAACCTCCAGTTCGGCGTCGCGATCACTGGATTTGCGACGCTTCGGCGCAAATCCCCTAAAATCTCCCAAACAACAAGTTTCCTCCCACAACCAGGCCAAGCCCCAGGAAAAGAGCTAGTAAGGAGGAGGCCATCATCAGACGGTTGGCTCTTTGGATGTCCTCCGCTTCCGCCGGCCGCAGCGCATCTCCGATGGTGGGTTTGGCGACCCGCCTGCCGAAATACCAGGCGTCTCCTGCCAGTTGGACCGACAGCGCTCCCGCACAGACCGCTTCCGTCTGGGCGGAATTGGGGCTGGCATGGCGGAACCGGTCTCTTACAAACACCTTCACCGCCCCTTTGGCATTCATTCCCAGAAGCCAGGCCGCCGCGATCATGCAGGCCGCGGAAATTCTTGCAGGGAGGAAGTTCGCCATATCGTCCAGCTTCGCCGCCGCACGCCCCAGATACAGATAGCGGTCGTTCTTATAACCGATCATGGAGTCCATCGTATTGACCGCTTTATAGAAAAACCCGCCCGGAATGCCGAAGGCCAAAAGATACAGAAGCGGTGCGATCACGCCGTCGGAGGTGTTCTCCGCCACGGTCTCCACCGCAGCACGGATGATTCCCTGTTCGTCCAGCCGTTTTGTATCCCGCCCCACGATTCGGGATACCGCCGTCCTGGCCCCTTCCACATCCCCTTTTTTCAATGCCCAATAGACCTTCATGCTCTCCGTCTTTAAAGATCTGGCGGCCAGCAGCTGATAACACATCACGCATGAAAGGAGCAGCCGCAGAGCCGGGTGAATCCATCCTGCCGCCGTAAGCAGACAGACAGGAACCGCCACGGATACGGCCAATGTGCCGATCACGAGCAGCACGCCAGCTGCCAGTTTCTTTTTCCGATCCGCTTCCCTCTCCTCACTCAGGCCGAACAGCCGGCGAAGCGCCCGTTCTCCCCATGAGATCACTTTTCCGATTCCCATCACCGGATGCCACAGCCAAAGCGGATCCCCGAATATCAGATCCAGCAGAAATCCTGCACCCACTATGATCGCTCTTTCCATACCCGTCCTTTCTCTATTCCCCGCTGCACTGGCTGCCAAAAAGCCGTTCTATCTTCCTGAAGCGAAACTGTCCCGCCTTTGTCTCAGCCCGGCCATTCACGGTACGGGGCGTCTCCTCATACACATCCAGGGAAAAACCCTGGCCGCAGCCGATCTGCCAGTCATAATAGTCTCCATGCGGATCGCTGTAGCGATCCAGCAGGGCCATGATCGTCCCGCCGTGCACCACCATTGCGATGGCCTCTCTGTCCTTTCCTGCTAAGGGGGCGCAGGCCCGCTCCTGTTCCAGCAGGCGGGCGAAGCCCCGAAGGCACCTGTCCTGAAAAGCGTCCCGATCCTCTCCACCCGGAAAGCCGCATTTTCCAAAGGTGTCGATAAACCGCTGATAGGCAGCCTGTCCCTTCAGTTGGTCATAATTGCAGTATTCATAGGCCCCAAAATCACACTCCCGGAATTCTTCAATCACAATGAGGGGTTTCCCCGGATAGAGCAGCTGCGCGGTCTGGATGCAGCGCCTCATGGGACTTACATAGATCCGTTTGGCGGCGGGCACCTCCAATCGCCGAATCTCGTCTGCGCTCTTATCGAGCAATTCCTCGTCCGTGCTTCCCACATATCTGCGTTCCAGATTGCCCTTCGTGCTTCCATGCCGGTACAGATACAGCCTCATTTCAAACGGCTCCCTATTCCGCAGACCACACGAATTACCTGCTTTGCTTCCCCTGCCAGGAAGCAGGCGACCCTTCCGTTCGCCTCCCGGTACGCCCGCTCAAACGGATCCGCGGGAACAATGCCGCAGCCGATTTCGTCGCCGATCAGAACCAGTTTCCCCTCCCCTTCCAGGAGCTTTCTCGCTTCCTCCATCGGGTCTTTTCCTTCCAGCAGCTGACGGCGCACCGTCTGTTCATAATGGGGACGGATCTCCCATTCCTCTCCATAGTTGGATCGGGCGTAGTCCGTCTTTCCCTGCCAGGCTCCGCCGGTTATCCAGATCAGTTCCATTCTCTTCTCCTTTCCGTGTTACAATTCAGCATTTGGCCGAATTGTAACCGTTCAGCTTCCTTTCACCGCAAGGCTCACGGCCGCCAGCGCGCACAGCACTGCCAGTTCGCAGACCTGCAGGAAATATCCAGCCAGGTCTCCGGTTATTCCGCCAAACGTCCGGTAGGCCATGCGGCGGTAATGCCAGAAGCACAGTGCGCCGGCCAGCAGAACCGCCCCTCCCCGGATGGGATCCAGATACAGCAGTATCCCCCCGACCGCCGCCAGCCAGACAGCCAGCACCCACTTGACGCCGGGCCAGGCCGCATCCGCCGTTCCTGCCGCCATCCCATCCGTCCTGGCCTTGCGGAGGGTGACTACGGATAAGCCGCTTAAAGTTCGTGAAAGGATGTACCCTGCCGCCACATATCTGATTTCCTTTTCCGTGATTTCCCCAAAAAGTCCGAAGCTGACCAACAGATACAGTCCGCAGGACAGGATGGCAAATGCGCCCGCATGGGGATCCTTCAGGATGCACAGTTTTTCTTCCCGGCTTTTATAAGAGCGTTCCGCATCCATGGTATCCATGAACCCATCCATATGGATCCCGCCGTTTATCAGGATGGGGAGGGCTGTCAGAACCGCGCAGATCAGCCCGCTTCCCGCTCCCAGGCGGCGCAGCAGCCAGAATGCCAGAACGCTGCACAATCCAGTCACCGCTCCCACCAGTGGAAAAAAGCAGAGCGTATACCGCATGTTTTCCTTCTCCCACCCGATCTGCGGCATAGGGATCCTGGAGTAGGTGGAAAAGGCGATCATCATCGCTTTCAGCATGGCAGTTCTCCTTTCACCGCGAAGGGAATTCCGCAGGCAACCTCCGCCACCCCGTCGGCCCGGGCTGCGATGAGACAGTTCAGCCCGCCAAGCAGGCGGCAGTATTCTTCCATATCCCCTTCCGCCTTCCCTTCTGAAAATACCTCATTGGTCACCAGAAACAATCCTCCCGCCCGCGCATTCAGCGCCAGCAGGGGAGAAAGGATCGCCTGCTTTGCTTCCCGCAGGGCTTCCTCTTTCTCTTTGCGAATGCTTCCCGCATAGACGCCCGGCTGTCCATAGCGCTCGTTTGCCAGCAGGTTGGAAAGGCATTCCACCAAAAGGACGTCCTGTTTTGTCACCGCAGCCTCGCTGTCCTCTTCCAGTCGGCCGATGTCCCAGTACCGCTCAATGGTATGGAAGCCTTTCTCCTTACGCATCTTCCTGTGCCGCTCAATCCTCTTTTCGCATTCCGCGTCCCAGGGAATCATGGTCGCCACATAATACAGCCTTCCCTGCGGGCAGTGCCGCTCACGCCAGGAGACAGCTGCCGCTTCCGCATAGGCGGATTTCCCGCTTCCGCTTCCGCCTGTTATTAAATAGAGCATGCTTTTTCCTCTACTTTCCATCCTCGTATCGGGCATACGGAGCAATCTCATACTCCGTAAAGGTCCCCATCCTCGCATATACCTCCATCGCCATGTCCAAAAGCGGAAGGAGGGCCACTGCCCCGCTCCCTTCACCAAGGCACATGTCCGCATGGAGGATGGCGGGGCAGCCAATCTGTTCCAACAACAGGACGCACGCCTTCTCCCTGGAACAATGGGAAGCGATACAGCAATCCGGCACCCTGGCGTCCATCCGGGCCGCCAGCACAGCCGCGGCTGCTGAAATCGCGCCGTCAATGAGCACAGGAATGCGGAAGCGCGCGCCGCCTAAAAACAGCCCTGTCATGGCCGCGATCTCATATCCTCCGGCCTCGGCCAGCAGCTCCACCGGCTCCCTGATCCCTTTTGCCTTCACGCGCTCTATCGCCCGTTCCACCACCTGGCATTTATGCTGATATGCCTCCTCTGACAGCCCGGCCCCTCTGCCCGTCACCGTCCCAGCTGGCAGCTCCAGAAGCAGGCTGGCCAGCACGCTGGTGGGCGTGGTGTTGCCGATCCCCATCTCCCCGGTTGCGAGGATTTGGTATCCCTTCTCCTTCAGTTCTCCTGCGATCCGCATCCCGGTTTCTATGGCCTGTTCGCACTGGGCGCGTGTCATGGCGGGTTCCACCGCGATATCGCCGCTTCCGCGGGCAATCTTCCGATCCACCACCGCGCCCGTTATAAGCGTCTTCTGGGAAAAAGGCGGCGCGTCCATCCCCACATCCACCGTAAAAACATCCGCCTGCGCCATTTCCGCCAGGATATTCACTGTGGAGCGCCCGGCCGCAAAGTTCTCGCTCACGATGCGGGTTACCTGGCTCCCCGTCTGTGTCACCCCTTCCTTCACAACGCCGTGATCCGCGCAGAAGATCACCAGCGCCCTCGGTTTTATAGAAAAGGATTCCGCACTGCCCGCGATCCGGCACAGCTTCTTCACATGCTTCTCTAACAGCCCCAGGCTGTCTATGGGCTTTGCGAGTAAGTCCCAGCGCTTCCCCGCCTCCCGGCCGGCCCGGAAGGACAGGCAGGCATCCAGGAAGGAGCGGATCATGCCAGGATTGCTGTAATAATAGAAATGGGGGAATCCAGCCGCCATGGTGCCCGTATACACCATGCAGGGATATGCTTTGTTCCCTTTGGCCATCCCTTCCCCGGGAACCGGCTTGGACGCCAGGAAACCGGCGCCGTTCTCCGTGCAGTCCCAGTGATGAAACTCATGGCCCCGCAGCACGCCTCCCGCATCCCCAAACACGCCCCCATAGCGGCTGCGCGCCTCAATATAGCCAAAACGGCACAGCTTTCCCGCAGGATACCCGCTGCCGGACAGCACTCCTGCCATGGGCACTGTCATAGGCAGAGCAGATGTCTCTTCTCCCTTTTCACCCCTCATCTCCTTCTGCAGGTACAGAAACCCGCCGCACTCCGCCAGACAGGGCATTCCTCCCTCGCAGGCCTGCCGGATGGAGCGGCGCATCCCGACCGCTTCCGCAAGATCTTCGGCATAATTTTCCGGATATCCGCCTCCCAGAAGCAGGCCATCCACATCCTGCGGCAGACAGGCATCATGCAGAGGAGAGAAAAAGACCAGCTGCGCTCCCATGCGTTCCAGCAGTTCCAGATTTTCTTCATAATAAAAGGAAAAGGCTTCGTCCCGGGCCACCGCCAGCCTTACCTGCCTCGGAAGCCGGGGCAGGGCCGGTTCCTTCGCGGACAGCCATTCCGCATCTGCCGCGATCCGACAGATCTTTTCTATATCCACATGGGCAAGCGCTGCCCCTGCGGCTGCATCCGCCCATGCCTCAAACCGTTCCAGTTCCTCCGGCATCACCAGCCCCAGATGTCTGGAAGGAAGTTCCAGTTCCGAAAGCGGCGGCAGAAATCCCAGCACCGGCAGGCCGCATTCTTTCTCCAGCAGTTCCTTCAGCCGGCCATAATATCCTTCCCTCACCCGGTTCAGCAAAATCCCGCAGATTCGGCCATCCTCCCGAAAGGAAAGCATTCCCTTGATCTGGGCGGCCAGGGATACGCTGGCCCCTTTTCCATCCACCACCAGTATCACCGGCGTTCGGGTCACCCTGGCAATCTCATAAGAGCTGGCCCGGTCACTGACGCCTCCCAGGCCGTCATAGTATCCCATCACGCCTTCCAGAACGGTGATATCCGCGCCCTCCGCCTTCCTGGCAAGCAGATACCGGGTGGTCTCCTCATCGGTAAAGAAGGTATCCAGGTTCCCGGAAGAAACACCCAGGACTTTCCGATGAAACATGGGGTCAATATAGTCCGGGCCGCATTTCAGACAGGCCGGTTTCTTCCCCTTTCGCTTCAGGGCGCCCACCAGCGCGCAGGTCATCGTCGTCTTGCCGCTTCCGCTCCCTTGCGCGGCCAGCAGAATCCGCGGCATGCTGTGTTTTCGTTGCATCATTGATTTCCTCCAAAGCTGACGATGGATACCGGATTTGCGGCTTCCATCATGTGATAGCTTCCAAGCTTCTTTCCCCTCGCCGCATTCACACAGACCACTTCCATATCTTCATACTCCGGATATGCCTTCCACACTTCCGGCAGAACGGCCATGGTCTCCAAAGAAGCGGCGGTGAGCACGAACCGGGCCAGCCGGTTCTTTTTTCTCACCTCATGGATAATCTCAAGAAGCCTTCCGCCGCTTCCCCCGATGAATACATGGGTGGGCGGTTCCAGCTCCCGCAGCGCCTCCGGCGCAGTTCCGCTTACATGGATCACGTTGCAGGCGCCGAAACGGCGGCAGTTTTCCCGGATCAGCTCCTCCGCTTCCGCCTTCCGCTCAATGGCATAGACCCGGCCCTTCACGCACCAGAGCGCCGCTTCCACGGTCACGGAACCGCTTCCCGCGCCGATATCGTATACCACGCTCTCTTCGGAAAGCTGCAGGGCAGAAAGGGCCAGAACGCGGATCTCCCTTTTGGTCATGGGAATCCGGCTTCCCCGAAGGAACGCATCATCCGCGATCCCCGCCATCCGCCTTTCCTGCGGATTGGGATTCTCGAACAGGGCGATGGACAGTGGATCGAACTGCCTTTCGGCGAACTGCCCCGGGCTGCCTGTGCTGATGCGCTCCTCTGGATAGGACAGCCGCTCCCCCACCGTGATCCGCACATCCTCCCTGCCGCATTCCAGAAGCTGCCTGCTAAAAGCGGACACATCCTCCCTACCTCCCAGCAGCACGCAGACCCTTCTGTGAAAAAGAAGGAGGGGAAGCAGATTCAAAGGCCGTCCGTGGCAGCTTTCCAGTTTCACATCCTCCCAGCCAATCCCCAGCTTGTCCAGGAACCAGATCGGGGAGGCGATGCCGCAGACACGCTCCACCTGCACCTCTTTCAGCCGTCCATTCAGTCCGTTCGCCCCGGAGCAGAACCCGATGTCTCCGGAATAGACCACAGCGAAGCGCCGGAACGTCTCCTGGCCGTCGATATAGTCTCCGATCTCCTGCGGCAGATAGGCGTTAAAAACCGGCCTGTCCACAATCCTGCGGCACACATCCATCAGGCGCTTTGCGCCGATGATCACATCGCAGCCAAGCAGGGCTTCCCTGGCCTCCTGGGTCAGCGCCATTTCCGCTCCCGGCCCCATGCCGATCAGCCACACCCGCTTCTTTTCCTCTCCGAAAAAAGCCCTGCGCACCCAGGCGATAGCCTCCGCCAGGCGCATGGTTTCTATGCAGGTTTCCTCCGGATGGGTTTCCGCTGGATGGGTTTCTTCCAGCCGCGCTTCTTTCGGGCGCGCTTCTTTTGGACGTATTTCCTCCAGGGAATGTGCCCTCCCCTGCGCTTCCTCGGGCCTTCCGATCACCACCAGGCCCGCGCCCGCGCGGGCAGCTGCCCGCACCTTCTGGGGAAAGCCGCCTTCCCTTCCCGATTCCTTGGTGACCATCCAGGCGGCGTGCATCTGCTTCATCAGACATAGATTCATCTCTTCGTCAAAGGGGCCCTGCATCGCGATGAGATTCCTGCCTTCAAATCCCAGGCTGAGGCACTTATCGATCGCCTCCCGGGTGGGAAGCACCCGCACCGCACAGCGCTCCCTGTAATCTTTCAGACGCGTGTAGGGCTCCAGTTCCTTGCTTCCCGTGGTAATCAGAATCCTGCCTGCTTTCTTTTCCAGGAATTCCACGGCCTCTTCCAGGGTATGTACATATACCGTCCATCCATCCGTTCCTTCCTCATCCTGCATTCCATTCTCCGCTTCCATCCCATCCCTTTGGATCCGGATGCAGCGAAGGCCCAGATGGCTGCAGGCGGCCCGTACGTTTCTCGTCACCTGCACCGCATGCGGATGCGTGGCATCCAGACACAGATCGAAGGCTTCCTCGCCAAGAAAGCGTTCCATTTCCTCTGCCCCCATCCGTCCTGTATGAATGTGCACATTGCCGCCATGGGGCAGCAGACCGGCGCCGTATTCCGTGGCCACACAGATATGCAGCGAAAGGCCGGAGCCCCAAAAGGCCTCCGCCAGTCTTCGTCCCTCGCTTGTCCCCCCGAATACCACCACTTTCCCGCACATCTCCCTCTTCCTCATAACCGGTATCCTCTCGGCGTTACCATCCGTCCTCTAAGCTGCTTTGTCTGTGAATTTCCCACAAAGACGGTGGTGAACATGTCCGCTTCCGCCTCGGCCAGTTCCGCCAGGGTCAGAAGCTTCGCCTCTTCTTTCTGCCGGCCGATATTCTTCACATAGCCGCAAACCGTGTCCGGATGCAGATGCCGCAGAAGAATGCCGCAGGCACGCTTCAGGGAATCCCTTCTGCTGCGGCTGGCGGGATTATACAGGCAGATGACCATATCCGCTGCTGCCGCCCCTTCCAGACGCTTCTCTATCTTCTCCCAGGGCGTCAGCAGATCGCTCAGGCTGATTGCCGCGAAATCGGCTCCCAGCGGGGCGCCCAGCACGGCCCCTCCGGACAGCGCTGCGGTCACGCCTGCCACAGGGTGGATATCCACCTCAGGATAAGCTTCGGCCAGTTCCAGTATCAGTCCGGCCATTCCATATACGGAAGCGTCCCCGCTGCATACCACCGCCGTTTCCCAGCCTTCATCCGCCAGTTCAAGCGCCCTGATGCAGCGTTCTTTTTCCTGCCGCATTCCCGTCGTCACATATTCCTTTTCTGGAAAATGGCCGCGCAGCAGATCCACATAGACCGTATACCCTACGATCCGGCTGCAGCGTTCCAGCACCTGTATGGCCTCCACCGTCATCTTCTCATAAGCGCCCGGGCCGATTCCCACCACATACAATCGCTTCAAAACCGCAAAACCTTCCTTTCCGCCGCCAGCGCAACCGTCACGCCCCGCCAGATCCGCTTCCCGCAGATCAGCGTTCCGTCCGTATCAGCCAGCGCGCTTCTTTCACACACATTATCCACTCCCGTGATCTGTTTCACGAACGAAGAGGACGAGCGGCTTCCCTCCGCCCTCAGAAGACGGGCCGCACTGTAGCCATGAAAAGGAAGGTCCCTTTTTTGGCAGAACGCCTGAAGGCCCTCTTCTTCCTCTTTCCAGTCAATGCTCGCCACCGCCGCCACCGCTTCCGGACGGATCCCGTTCTCTTCCAGGCAGTTTGCAAAGGCCGCCTCCACCGCCTCATAAGATATGCCCTTCCGGCATCCGATCCCGGCCGTAAGGACGGGCGGAATCAAATACAGCGTATGAGGAAACGGATCCGAGGGCAGCTTCTTCCAGCTGATGCAGATTCCCCATTCCGGAATTTCCTGCATCCGTCCTTCCTGAATTCTGTGCATCCGTCCTTCCTGAATCTCGTGTATCTGCCCTTCCCGAAGGCCCTGTCCCTTTCCTCCGCCTTCCTCCTCCCACAGCTTCCAGTCATACAGCTGCAGGCCGGAAGGCAGTTTCCCATCCAATGGAAGCTGAGAGCAAAGTCCCACGCGCTCCCCTGCCAGAAGCCTGGCAGTGAGCCGCTTCGCCCCTTCCCAGTCCGTAAGCGCAAGGCCATTCGCTTTGGCAAACAGATCCACCGCGAAAACCTGGGCCCTATCCGTCGCTGTGGTGATCACCGGAACGGCGCCGAGCCAGCCGGCCAGCCGGCAGGCCAGCTCATTGGCCCCGCCCGTATGTCCGGACAGCAGGGAGATGCAGAAACTTCCGCCCTCATCGATCACGATTACGGCCGGATCCTGCGCTTTGTGTCCCAGCCAGGGCGCGATGCTACGCACGGCAATCCCGGCGGCACAGAGGAACACCAGGACGTCCGCCTCTTTGAACCACGCGCCCACACATTCCTGCAGGGGGCGGGGTTCGGACAGTTCCGGAAGCGTGCTGCATTTTACCGTCTCCTCCACCTCCCAGTCCGGAGCCTCCTTCCGCCATCTGCGGGCCAGTTCTCCCATCAGCCTCCATGCAGGCAGGCTGCAGGCGATCAGGCGGGCCCGCATGGCCCGTCTCCCTTCCCCGCTGCATCCTCCGCCTTCCTGAAACCTGTGGCAAAGGAACCGTCATAAAGCCTGGAGCGTTCATATGCTCCATCCAGGACCCGTCCCACCACGATCAGCGCCGTCTTTTCAATTCCCGCTTCCTTCATCCTGCGCGGAAGCTGTTCCAGACTGGTCCGCACGATCCGCTCGTCCGGCCAGGTGGCCTTATATACCACAGCGGCCGGCGTATCTTTGGGAAGCCCGGCTTCGAGCAGTTCTTCCTTCACCTTTTCCGCCATTCCCGCCGAAAGAAAAAGCACCAGCGTGGCGCCGCTTGCGGCAAGCCGTCTAAGCCTCTCCCCCTCCGGCACCGCCGTCCGCCCTTCCACGCGGGTAAGAATCACGCTCTGGGAGATCCCAGGAAGCGTATACTCCGCCTGCAGGCTGGCTGCCGCCCCGCAGAAAGAACTCACGCCCGGACACAGATCGAAGGAGATTTTACGTTTTTCCAATTCATCCATCTGTTCCCGGATGCATCCGTATATGGACGGATCTCCAGTATGGAGGCGCACCGTATCAAGCCCCTCTTCCTCTGCTTCTTCCATGACCCCAATCACTTCCTCCAGGGTCATCCGGGCGCTGTTATAGATCCGGCAGCCCGCCTTGGTTCCTTTCAAAAGGCCGGGATTGACCAGAGAACCCGCATAGATCACCACATCCGCCTCTTCCAGAAGCTTTGCGCCCCGCACCGTAATCAGATCCTCCGCTCCCGGCCCCGCGCCTACGAAATGTATCATTCCTTTTGTGCGCCTCCTTTCTCTTCATCCGTACCAGCCCGGACAGCTCCGGGCTGCTGTGCCGTCCCCATATGTGCCCTGTATTCCGCAAGCAGCTCTGCCGCTTGCGGCGTCAGCCCCAAGCAGCCGTATTTCTCACTGAAAAGCGCCGCCCCGCATCGCATCCGCCCCTGTGCCCTCTTCTCCAGCTGTTCCTGTATCCTGCCGCACAGGCTGTGCATCACGGCCTCACGCAGCCCTTTTTTATCAAGCAGCATGAGCATTTCCTCCGTATTGACGCAGGAGAGGATCCCTTCCGCCAATTTCCTGTCCGCGCCGCACAGAAGCGCATGAAGGGCCAGGATCTCCCCACGTCCGTCTGCCACCCGCGAATGGGTATTCATGATGCCTGCCGCCAGCTTTACAAGCTTTCCGATGTTTCCCACCAGGAGAAAGGATTCCATCCCATAAGCGGCCGCCAGGTCCAGGGTCTCTCCCACATAGTTGGAACACTTAACGCTTCCTTCCAGATCCAGCCCCAGGGCTTCCTGCGCATAGGCGCGGCCGTAATTGCCCGGCATCACCAGAAGCTGTCTTACTCCCAGAACGTGCAGCTGGCGTATCTCAGCCTCAATGGTATCCACCAGCGCCTTTTCGCTCATGGGTTCCAGGATGCCGCTGCTTCCCAGGATGGAAATACCTCCCAGGATCCCAAGCTTTGGATTGAACGTCCTGGCCGCCAGGCGTTCTCCCTCCGGCACCTTCACCCGGATCAAAAGCCTTCCCGCATCTTCGGTCAAGCTGCGGATCGCTTCCACGGCCTGAAAGATCATCTGTCTTGGCACCCTGTTAATCGCCGCCTGTCCCGGTTCCTGCTCCAGCCCGGCCCGCGTGACCCGGCCCACGCCCTCTCCCCCGTCCAGATACAGCCCCGGATATTCCGGCTCAAAAAAGGCCTTGGCGGGAGGCTCCGCTTTTTCCATCCGTTCCACACGCACCCGGATCCGCACATGGTTCGTCACATCCGGATCGTCCCCGCTGTCCTTTTCCACCTCATATTCCGTCCAGTCCGCACCCCTGCCCACAAGCCGGACCGGGATGGGAACCGCAATTCCCTTCGGGGTGAGGATGGTGACCGTCTCTTCCAGCAGGCCCGCAAGCAGGGCGCCAGCTGCAGCCTTTGCCGCGGCGGCAGCACAGGTTCCCGTCGTGATCCCGCAGCGCAGGCGCTTCTGGTTTTTCATCACATATTGTTCCATCTGCCGTCCTCATTTTCCCGGATCAGGATCGTGGTAAAATACCCCGCGCCGTCCTCCAGTTCCCCTATGCTGCGGCAGACCCGTTCGCTGTCCATGCCGCAGTTTGTCACCGCGCCCATTTCCACGCCGCCTTCCTCTTCCAGTTCCAGCAGGCGTTCTTTTACCATGGAAAGCCTGCTCCCCGATTTCATCAGTATCCGGGTTCCGCCATAGTTCTCCCCCACGCCGGTGCCGTAACTGCCCGGAAGGATATGGATCTCTTCCGCTCCCGCCCCAAGGGGACGCTCCAGCGCGGCCGCCACCGCGCAGAAGGAGGGAACGCCGCTCACGATCCCTGCCCGATATCCGTCCCTGCGCATTCTCCAATGTATCTCCATATAGGTGCCGTACACCGTAGGATCCCCCAGGTTCAAAAAGGCCACGGACTCGCCCATATCGAGCGCCTCTTCCAGCTTCCTGCAGCCTTCTTCATAGCAGGCTGCAAGCCGCTTCCTGTCCTTTGTCATGGGAATCTCCACTTCCAGCACCGGCTTTTCCTTCAGTTCAGGAAGAGACGTAAGCGCGATCCGGTATGCCGTGCTTTCTTTCGCCACCTTTGCTGGAACACCGATCCGGCTACATTCCTGAAGCGTCCGGATCGCCTTCCGGGTCAGCAGTTCCGGATCGCCCGGGCCCACCCCGACCCCATAGAGACAACCCGCCCCTCTCCCTTCTTCTTCAAGCGCCCTAATCAGCCTCGACGCATAGATCTGCCGGAAGGCCGGGTATTCTCCCAGACCTTTCACCACCGTTTCCACACGGTATCCCGCTTCCTGAAGGCGCGCTGCCCAGGAGTTCTCCTTCCCGGCCATATCGTTTCTGGCATGGTCTCCCGCCACCACCAGAAAGGGATGAAGGATCACCGTTTTTCCTTTTCCGCTCTGCTCAAGCGCTTCCAGCGCATCCTCCAGATCCGGCCTGGCCTCAACGGAAGCGATCCGCACGTTGCCAAGGCCTTCTTGGATGAACGCCTCATTCATCTGTACATATCGGATGTTCGCATCGCTTTCTGTCCCATGCCCCATCAGAATATATTCCCGGTCTTCCCGGAATTCTAGCATCCGCTTCAGCGTCCGAACCACCTGCACGCAGTCTTCCGGCTCTCCCAGAACCGGAGAGGTGACAACCAGGCGGCGAAAAAGCGGACGGAGCGGTTCCAGGCTCTGCTGCAGCTTCTGATATTCCACTCCGGGAATCATGTGTGTCACAACCACATACAGCTTCTTTGCTCCATCGTCCGCAGCCCTGTGCGCCGCCTCTTCCACCGTATCCACGAATACGCCCTTTTCTTTCAAAAGTTCAATCACCCTCCGGCTGGTATAGGCCTCATACACCGGCAGCCCTCCCCACCGTTCGGACAGTTCCTGTCCTATCCTGGCCAGGCTCGTTTCCGCTGCATCCGTGTAGGTTGTTCCAAAACTCACCGTTAAAATCGCTTTTTTCATTCGTTCTCCGTCTTTATCAATCGTTCTGTTTACATAAAAAATCCCCGCAAAGGCTCTTTCAGGCAGCTGCTGATGCGCAGTACGCCAAAAAGAGCCCTCACAGGGGGCTCGTTTATAAGCGTCTGTACCTCGCAGATCTTCTTATAATATCCAGCAAACAGGCAGGTCTTCTGACTCAGGCCTCATCGCGTTATTTCATCTTCCCGCTTTCGCAGTGACCGCCTTACGGCGAACGGCGGACGGCACGCTCTGCGAGCCATCCTCCCTAACGCTCTTCCAATACAGCGACGGGATCGTCCGGGATTCCCACCCGGTTCCCTATTATCCGAAAGCGCGGCATACAGCCGCGCCTTCGGCACCTGTTTGCTTTAAATTGTTCATGGAACTTAAATTATTAGGAAACGTCATAATAAATTTTATTATGACGCATCCTGCGCCGATTTTTGCTGTGCAAAGCGCAGATCTTTCCTCGCAGTTTATGCGCAGACCTGGCTGAGTAGTAACGTCGTTTACTATAATTTCACAAAGAAGGCGGAGCAGGGAGGAACCACCAGGCTGCCGTTCTCCTCATGCAGCGTGCCTCCCAGCGCATAGATCCTTTCTTTTCCTTCCAGCCCGAATCCACAGGAAAAATGCTCCTGCCTGCCGGAAGGGTTCAGCACCACCAGAATCGTCTCCCCTTCCCCTTTGCGCAGATATGCAAAGGGATAGCTGTTCTCTTTTGCATACAGGAATTCGATCTCTCCTTTATTTTTCAAGGCCGGATGGGACTGACGAATGGCGATCAGACGCCTGATCTCATGATAGAGGGACGTTTCATCCGCCATCTGCGCGCTCACCGTAGGCCGATCCGCACGCCCGTCCTGGCAGATATACAGCTTTTCCTTCGCCGCAGTGCTGAATCCCGCATTCACGCCGTCATCCCACTGCATGGGCGTACGCGCGCCCGTCCTGTTGTATCCTCCCTCCACAGAGGTGAGATTTTCCAGATGGCGCATGCCGATCTCATCTCCATAATAGAGGAAAGGCGCCCCGGGCATGGAAAACAGGAAAGCAAATGCCACTTTCATATCCTCCGGATCCAGGCGGAGGGCAAGCCGATCCATGTCATGATTGCCGGAAGGAATACAGATCAGGCCTTTTCTCTCGGATTTCTCATAATTCTCTATATACTTCGCCACGAACTGGGAGATATCCCCTTTTCCTTCCTTACAAAAATATGGATGCTCGCAGCGGAACAGATCGTTATAATGAGAAGGGCCAAAATGTAGCAGGAAGTCCATATGGAAGCCGCCCTGCAGGGATTTGTCCGGCTCTCCCCATTCAGACACCATGGCCGCCTCCGGGAATTCCTCATCCAGAAACGCCCGTACCTTCTGCCACAGGGCGATAGTCCCTTTTCCGTCCTCATCCTGCTTTACCAGGGAACCGGCCATATCCACCCGGAACCCGTCACAGCCCATGGTCAGCCAGAAACGCATCACATCCTTCATCGCTTCCAGCGTCGCGCGCGGCCCTTCATCCTCAGGGGACATCTGCCAGGGCTTCGTGATGCGGTAATATCCATAATTCAGAGCAGGCTGGGAAGAGAAGAAATTAACCGCGCAGGAACCGTCCCGATCGGAAATTCCACGAATGCTGGCCATGTCCTCCGGCGCTTCCCAGATGCTGTCCGTCCACACATATCTGTCCGTATACGCATTGCGCTCCGGCTTCATGGATTCCAGGAACCACGGATGTTCCACCGACGTATGGCCCGGCACCAGATCCAAAAGGATATGCATCCCCCTTTTATGAGCCTCTTCAAACAGCTGCTTCGCGTCCTCATTCGTTCCATATCTAGGGGCGATGGTACAATAATCCGCCACATCATAGCCTGCATCTCCGAAAGGGGACACAAAACAGGGATTCAGCCACAGCGCATTGCAGCCCAACTCCTTGATATAGTCCAGCCGGGAAATGATTCCCTGCAGGTCTCCGATCCCATCCCCGTTGGAATCCTGGAAGGACTGAGGATAGATCTCATAAAAAATCGCATCATCAAGCCATTTCGACATTTCCTTCTCCTCCTAATGTTTTATATATGCTCCATCTTTGTCCGGATGCTTGCTGTCAACCACCTTTCGCACAGTCTGCGCAATAAAAGCGCAGGCTTGCCTAAAGGCAAATTTTTATCTTTTATCCCACTTCCACCCTGCTGTTGAAGCGATCCAGCAGGAGCGCGATCACGACGCCAGCCACAAGACAGATTCCATTGACAACCGCCGTCCCAGCCGTCATAAAACTGGAAAACGGGATGATCATCACTGTAGCCGCGATCACGATCCCGATAATCCCATGGAATGCGATGGAATAATAATGATCAAACAGGGCGTTGATCGCTTTCGCAAAGCAGATCACTGTTACCAGGGCCCCAATTCCGCCAGGAATCAGAATCGAAAAATCCAGATGGCCGATCCCATCCACAAAGGGTGTATAAAGTCCCAAGGGCATGAGCAGAGTAGAAAAACTCATTCCGGGAGCGATCACGCTCAGAGCCAGGCAGAAACCGCAGAATAGATACCAGAAGAAGTTCGGCGTAATCTGCACCGACGCGTAGTTTAACGCAGTCAGCAGAACAAAGATAAAAATCATGCACACAATCAAGGAAATAAAAGAGCCCTTGCTGCGTCCCTGTTCTCCTGCTTCCCGGAACAGGGACGGAAGCATTCCCGCAATCAGCCCGACAAACAGGCAAACAGAAGGATCCGGATATTTTTCAAGGAAAAACGCAAGGACATTGGCCACGCCCAGGAAACCGACCGCACCGCCGATCAGATAGGGAATCAGTCTCGGGACATGGGTTTTAAAATTGGCAAAGGGATTGGAGAGCAGCTCCATGACCGGCTTGTAAATCCCGAAGATAACGCTCAGCACGCCTCCGGAAATGCCGGGAAGAACTGCCCCCAGTCCGATTAATGCCCCCTGAATCACATGCAGCAAAAGCTGCATCGGAGAGGACTTGCCAGTTTGTTGTTTCACAGTTTGATTGTTATTCATCACATACCTCTTTTAAATGGAATAGATTCATATTTCCTGCTGATTATACTGTGTTTAGCCATGTTTTTCAAGCAGAACCTATTTTCTGTCATAAATCCGATCCTCCGGCCTGATTTTCCCGGTCAGCAGTTCGCCTTTCGGATCGTGGGCGGCATAGTTGGCGGCGGCAGTCTCTTCCCGGCGGTTGGCATAGCAGTACAAGCAGCCGTTGGGACAGGTATCATAAGCGCCGATATCCACACTCTGCATGCAGCCGCAGCCATTCCTCTGCCCCTTATCCGCCTTCCATTCCAAGGGCCGGCCGCAGATTTCTTCCAGCCACTCCGCATCCAGGCAGCCGCCTTTCTCAATGCCGAAGGCCCTCAGATCCATGCCCTCACAACAGGTCTGTATACGAAGCCCATACCTGCGCGCCACCTTTCCGATGCCAAAGGCCAGCCGCTCCATCTCACCTTCGGAAAGTTCCCGGATTCCCCGTCCCTTAAGCTTAGCATAGTCATCCACAAAGCTGATGATCACACGCTGCGTATATCCTGCCAGCTGTTCGCACATCCGGGCAAATGCCTCCCGATGGAAGGCTTCCGTATATTTTTCATTCAGCAGGATAGGATCGTACCGCCAAACCATCTTCCGGCTTCCGAGCCTGTCCGCCAGTTCCCGGAAATTATCCATGATCTCCTTCTTGGGCCGCAGGAAACGTTCCAGCTCACTGCCATAAGGTGTGATGGTATACTGAAAACCATATTGATATCCCATCCCGTCCACTTCATCCAACCGTTTTGCAAGATTTCCTGCATCCTTTGTCCAGAATACGATCCCATCCACCGATGACCTGTCCAAAGATGCCCTGCCGACCTGGGTGCGGTTCATCGGATTTCTCATCAGCACATACCCCGCTTTCAGCCTGTTAAGCATCCATTCTGAATATGCGCAAGGAATGTCCGTCCTTCTGGAAGCCGAGATAATCATGTCAACTGCCCTCCTTTTGCAAAACCAGGAGCCTGCCCTTCTTTCTTTTCTACATCATATAATTTCCCTCTCCTTCTTGCAAGAGGGCAGCGATACTGCAGACATTATCCTCCCTAACACAAAGGAATTGGACTGGCCAGATACCGTAACAGTTTGGGCCAATCTGAACTGTTACGCCTTTTCATCTTGCAATATCCTTTTGATACCTGACATTTTTTTCGTATGTGCGATAAAAAGAAAGTAATCGTGTGGCACATTGTTCTTGGCGCAAAGCGTATAATATCCGGAAGGATATCATATGCTTTTTTTTCGGCCTCGCGCAAATGACGCTCACTCTCGGGTATATGCCCGCAGTATTCTAAAAAGAGCGCTTCGTGCGCAGGATGTATCTGTGATCAAAGCAAAAGCACAAGGAATCATCTTCGGTATCATCATGTCTTATGCCATGCTTATGGGATGGAAGTCATGGGGCGGAGCCTTGTATTTTGCTCTTTCTTCATATAAACTATTTTAGGGAAACAGGCCATTTTATATTTAAGACGATTCTTCAGCCAAAGCAGTCTCCCTATTGACCGGAGGGCTAAGAGGGCGCTAAATCAGAACCCACACAGGAGGTATACGGTATGCATATATCAACAAAGCAGTTTCAAATCTTAACAGATATAAATCTGGTATGGGATTTTTTTGTGGATATCTATGACAGAAAGAAGGGAGGCGGTGTGGCGGCCCCGTTTTTTGAATATGCAATCCAATCCTCTTGGATGGATACTGCTTATCAATATTTGAACCGTTTATGGTTTGATGGTGACAGCGTTGTGGGATTTGTATTTAACGAATCTCCCGTGACGGACATTTATTTTAAAGTCCGCCCGGGATATGAATTCCTCGCGGAAGAAATGGTCTCTTATGCGATGGACCATATGCCCAACTTTGACGGTAAACAGCAGTTTATGCTTTTCAATGGACAGGAATTCCTTATGGAAGAGGCAAAAAAGAGAGGCTTCCGGCAAATATATGATTATGAGGATAGGGAATTCGATTTCGGAAATACACTGGACTTCGCGCTACCTGCGGGCTTTCATTTTGTCAATCCTTCAGACGTTGATCCTGTTAAGCTTGCAAGATGCTGCTGGTATGGATTTGACCATGAAGATAAGGGGCCGTTTGAAAACTGGGATTCTAAGGATGACTCTTTTGATTGGACCCCTCAAAAATCGTATCGGGGTGTTGTGAGCGCTATTATGGCTCCCTCCCCGCACTCAACACAGCAATATGATGTTATTATTGCGGATGAAAAAGGGGAATACGCTTGTTATTCCGGAATGTGGTGGGTGCCTGAAAACAAACTTGCATATATGGAACCTCTTTGTACGATTCCAAAGTACCGTAAGATGGGCCTTGCTTCAGCAGCTCTTTCGAGACACTATCATGTAATGAAGCCGCTTGGTGCCACGCATATGACAGGAGGCAGCAGTCCCTTCTATGAAAAGATTGGTTACGGCAACGGGATTCATTGGCATTGTTGGAAAAGATAGAGCCGATTTCCTTTTCTCCATCCCGCTCCTGTTCAGACACAGGATGGGGGACGGCTGTTACCAGCTATAGCGGCTGAAATTTACTACTCAGCCCTCCGCATATACCGTTTTGTCTCCCTTGTCTGTGACACCTGGTTCCCCAAGCACGGGCATCCGC
>USKC01000011.1 GCA_900555195.1 uncultured Lachnospiraceae bacterium | reverse complement strand
GCATTCGTTGGTGTTCAGCTTAATGATATTTTTCCGTTTCGGCTGCTCGCCGGGCGTATAGGGAACGACGCGCCGCACATGTTTTTCCCATCCCCGGCAGTCCTGCTGTTCTTTTTTTCCTGTCTCTTCCATTCCGTCCGCCTTTCCATGCAAAGCGGCTGCCGCCTAAAGACGGCATGCCGCATCTCTCATCCTCTTGTACCGTGCTGCAGTACCCGCATGCAGCAGAATCTTTCTCACCTATGCAGAGTGGATTTCTTCATAATGATGCGCCAGGACAGGCCGGTCCCCACGTTATAAGCCCTGGCGAAATTACCCTGATTGATGGCAACCGCCATGAAATCCAGGCTGTTCACATAAACCAGCGCTTCCCCGATATAGGCATCCGCAAAGGAATGCGCATAGATCAGCGAAGTGCGGTATACGGTCTGATCCCGCTTCTCAATAATCACTTCCACCCGGTCTCCATAATTGATGCCCAGCTTCAGGAACAGTTCCCTGGGAATGTTCGTCCACAGGCTTCCGAACCGCACATCCAGTACATCGATGGTTCCGATCACCGTATCCTCCTGCAGCTTCGCCGGTTCAAAAGGAATCTCAACCACGCTGTCCGCAGGGACCTCAGGGCCCACCCCTTCAAAATCAATCACGCCGGAAGCCAGCCTGGCTCCTGTGTAAGCATAGATATCCCTTCCATGGAAGGTATAGCTCTCCCCGGATCCTGGAAGACGGTTGACCGATTCATCTATTATGCGCGCTTCTTCAATGCCGCAGAGGCGTTTAATATGGGTCAGCGTTCCGTTATCCGGCGTCACCACATACTGGCCGCCTTTCGTCCGAACCACAATGCTCCTTCTCGTGGAGCCCACTCCCGGATCCACCACGGATACGAACACTGTTCCTTCCGGCCAGTAACTTACCGTCTGGATCAGACGGTAGGAAGCCTCCCAGATATCATATTGCGGAATCTCATGCGTTAAATCCGAAATCTTCAATTCGCTGCATACCGAATATGCGACGCCATACATCGCGCTGACCGCTCCATCCGCCCTTCCGAAATCCGACTGGAAAATCAACGGTTTTTTCTGCTGTTCCATATAACAACCTCTCTTTCTGCGGCGGATATGCCGCAATCCTGTTCTTCTTCCTTTTTCTCTTGATGTTAACAGATTATGGTGGGAATGTCCAGGGCCGCAGTGCTCTCATATACAGATAAAAGGGCTCGGAGATGAAGACACGGCAGGTAGAAGCGCCGGGGTTTTATCTGGCTTCCAAGCCCTCTATCGCCCCTTTATACGCTGCGATCACCCTGTCACACCAGGCATCAAACTGCGGATCCTCCTTCTGCAGCGCAGGTGTGTTTCTCACATTGCGCACCGTCTCCCGAATCCCCTGGGCCATCGTCTTCTTGGATGAAAAACCAGGAACAAGCCTCTGCAGCTTGGTGATGTCAAATACCACCGTATTCGCCTTATCTCCCAGAAGCGAGCCAGCAAAATCATACTGACCCTTTCCAGCTGCCGCCAAGAATTCGGAAGAGATATGGACAGCCCGAAGCGGAACCCCCAATTCCTCTGCAATCACCTCATAAATCTGGTTCCAGGTCATACTTTCCGGCGCCATGATCTGCACCGCTTCTCCCAAGGCATGCGGATTGCCAAGAAGTCCGATGAACCCAGGCGCAAAATCGCTGTTGTGGGTCATCGTCCACAAAGCGGTTCCGTCTCCATGGATGATCACCTCTTTTCCCTCCAGCATTCTCTTTAACACCTGCCAGCTTCCGTTATTTCCATGTACCCCCAGCGGAACAGAACGCTCATCAAACGTATGGCTGGGCCGCACGATGGTGACAGGAAAGCCTTCAGCACGATAGCGCTCCATCAGATACAGTTCCCCCTCTATCTTCTTCCTGGAATATTCCCAATAGGGGTTGGACAACGGGGTGCTCTCCGTAATCAGGGCATTTGCCAGGGGCTTCTGATAGGCGGAAGCGGAACTGATGAAGAGGAACTGTTTCGTTTTTCCCTGAAACAGCCGGTAATCCCGCTTCAGCGCCTCCACATCAAATGCGATGAAATCTGCCACCGCATCAAAGGAAAGCCCTTCCAGCTTCGCTGCCGCCTCCTTTTCCTCCGCTATATCCACCCGTATCTCCTTCGGACGGTTCCAGCTTCCATCCGGCAGCTGTGCGGCCAGTCCGGCATTCCTGCTGCCTCGGTTTACCAGATACAGTTCATGCCCCAAAGCGAGCAGCTGCCTGGAGATCTCCATGCTGATCGTCCCCGTTCCTCCGATTAACAATATCCTCATTTCTTTTACCTCCTCTTTCTGAACTCCGTTGGACTGCAGCCGAAATGTTTCCGGAAGCAGTTTGAAAAATAACTCACATCTTCATATCCGCATTTCCAAGCCACGGCGCTGATCCCATACGCTTCCTCCTGCAGCAGCTTCTGCGCTCGCTCCATCCGCAAAGCCTGTATGTATCTGGTAAAGGTAAAGCCGGTAATCTCCCGAAACCGCCTGCAAAAATACGTCTCATTATAGCCGAACCGAGCACTCACATCCCTGGCGGAAAGTTTCTGCACATAATGTGCATTCACATAGTTTAGTATCTCTTCAAATCCCCTGCCAAGTCCGCTCTGGATTCTGGCGCTTTTATCCGGATATCTGTACAGAATTCCCAGGATTTCATATAAAACGCTCGTGGAAAGCAATGGATTCCATTCCGTGTTCCTGCTCTCCGCGTCCTTTTTCTCTTCCTCCTTTGCCGCTTCTTCTCCGGCGCGTTCCTCTCTGCTGCTCTGCGTCAGCGCACCCACCAGCCTGTATATGGCTTCCAGCAGCTGCTTGTCCGATACGATCCGGCGAAATGCAACCTCATTCCTGCACAGCGGAAGCAGGTACTTTTCCGATGCAAGCGTGCCGTTGCAGAGTTTCTCCACATCAAACATGATCGTATGATAGACCACTCCGTCCCTTCCCGCGATCCCGCCGTGCAACTGCCTCGGCCCGATCACGGCAACCTGTCCCGGGCAAAGTTCCTCATGCCCCTCAGCCGTATTCAGCCGAAGGCTCCCCCTCTCCACACACAATAGCTCTATTCTGTCATGCCAATGCAGCGCAAAGCAAAGTTCTCCGGGCGTTTTTCTTGCCGCATACAGATACTTGACCCCATTCTCCCCATAGACCACCGGCGTCAATTCCTTATACCCGTCCAACATCGCCTCTCACCTCCTGAACTCCCACCGTCTGCAGGAATATCTGCCGCCTTTGACACAATGTTTCCGAAGGATATGGCCCCTTCGGGGGAGATGGCCACTCCGCTTCGCTTCGGGCCGGTATAATGTCTAGCGACATTATACCATTTGCCCCCAACGCAGGGAAGGGGGAATGGTGGCGGGGAGGGTTCGGTTCTGCGCTGCTTCAGAATGGCTTCATGCTTTGTCTTCCATCCGGTTCACCCTGCAGCCTGCCCGGCGCTTTGCTTATATGAATACCCGGCGGGATGCGGCGGACGGGCATTTCTTTTCCTGTAAGCCTGTGAGAAAATCGTGCTGGCTCCGAGTATCTACCCCATGGAGGCGTTGCCAGGTGTCCAAACGGACAGAGTTCAACCGCCATGTATAGGACAGGCCGCAGGGCAAACCGGATGGGCAGGCAAAGCGCGGAGAGATTCCGAAGGAGAC
Organism: uncultured Lachnospiraceae bacterium; assembly: GCA_900555195.1. Lineage (GTDB taxonomy): Bacteria > Bacillota > Clostridia > Lachnospirales > Lachnospiraceae > Eisenbergiella. Next base: position 20,151 of record USKC01000011.1, on the reverse strand, counting down.
ACAGAAACCGCTTGTCTGTCTTCCCGCCGTCGTTTTGCCCCTTTCGAGAGGTAAAAATATTACAACAAAAGGTACAAATTTTTCATAGAAGAGGGGAAAAGCTGTGTTACGGTAAAGAGGATAAAGATAACATTTTCTATATATGTCCAAGGGGTGGTATGAAACATAAGTGTGACGGTTTATTGTTTCACAAACCGGACAAGTTCGGTGGGCTGTTTGTGCCGGAGCGTCGCAAATAGCTTTTGGGCATCTGCCCCGCCGCTGACGCTCCGGAATGGAGGTATTTTATGAAAATCGGAACTTGCGTCAGGCTCACATCCATGGAGGATATGCCGGGACAGCTGGCGGCGCTCCGCCAGTATGGCTTCGATTCCTGTCAGCTTGTTGCCTGGGAGCCAAGTTTGTGGACGGATGAAAATGCAGCCGCGCTGCAAACCCTTCTGGCTGAATACAACGTTACTGTATCCGCTTTCTGGTGCGGCTGGGAGGGCCCGAAGGTCTGGGATTTTTACGACGGACAGATCAGCCTTGGTCTCGTTCCCCCAGAGTACCGGCAGATGCGGATTCGGAATCTGTGTGACGGCGCGGATTTTGCCTATAAGCTCGGCATCCTTGATGTGGTAACCCATATGGGCTTCATTCCGGAGAACCCATATGATCCCAATTTCAGCAGTTTCTGTGTGGCCGTGCGGACCGTGGCCACACACCTGAAAGAAAATGGCCAGTTCCTCCTGTTTGAAACGGGCCAGGAGACTCCTGTAACCATGCTGCGCTGCTTTGAACAGGTAGGCATGGATAACCTGGGCGTTAATCTGGATACCGCCAACCTGATTCTCTATGGCAAAGCCAATCCCGTGGATGCCCTGGATGTGTTCGGGCAATACGTCCGCGGCCTCCATGCCAAAGACGGCCTGTATCCCACCAATGGACATGAACTAGGACAGGAGACGCGCATCGGTGAAGGGAAAGTGGATTTCCGCGCGCTCTTCATCCGTCTGCGGGAGCTCGGATATGATTCCTATGTCACCATTGAGAGGGAAATCTCCGGCCCGCAGCAGCTGGCTGACATCCTGGAATCCAGGGACTATCTGCAGGCCGTGATCAATGAAGTCTGCCAAGCAAAAGAGACGGAGGGAAAAAAGGAGGACGGCATATGTTAAAAGTAGGATTGGCAGGAGCTGGCAGCATCAGCGATGCACATATCACTGCCTGGGAAGCCATGGAAGATGTGAAGCTGACTGCGCTCTGCGATGTCCGCAAGAAATGTCTCATCCCCTATGGGGACAAAGCATGTTACCTCAGCTTTGAAGAAATGTTGAATAAGGAAAAACTGGATATACTGGATATCTGTCTTCCCACGCCGCTGCATGTGGACTGTGCCGTAACCGCGATGAAAAGGGGAATCCATGTAATCTGCGAGAAGCCCCTTTCCCTGAAAACGGAAGAGATCGAACGCGCTTACCTGACGGCGCATCAGTACGGGGTATGTTTCATGACCGCCCAGGTACTGCGCTTCTGGCCGGAATATGAACTTCTGAAAGACCTGTATGTATCCGGCCAATATGGCCGTCTCCTTTCCGGCTCCATGCAGCGCATCGGCCCCTCTCCCAAAGGAAGGCCCGGCAACTGGATGCTGTGCAAAGAGCAAAGCGGACTGGTTCCCTTTGATCTGCATATCCATGACCTGGATTTTATTTTCTATGCCTTCGGCGCTCCTTCCGGGTTTATCCCGCACAGAGCGAAACGGGCCGATCAGGATTATCTGAGCGTGGTATATGAGTTCCCCGATTTCTTCATCACCGCAGAAAGTTCCTGGTATGCGGCCCCTTACCCCTTTACCGCCGGATATCGGTTCCAGTTTGAAAAAGCCGTGATCGCCTATGAGGGAGGCGTCTGTAAGATCTACCAAAACGACGGAACCATCCTTAACCTGTCGGATGGTTCCGCTCCTGCCGTCGCTCCCGTCCTTTTGGAAAAGGGCGACGCCTATGCCAGGGAAATCCGGTACTTTACAGACTGCGTAAAGACCGGAAGTTTTCCGAATAAGGTCACACCTGAAGAGCTGTGCGCCGTAGCCACGATGCTGAACCAGCTCTGAAGCGGACGCACAAACCGCCTTCAGCGGGCGGACAAACTCTCTTCTTTACCGACAAATACTGCGACGGAACGGGGGCGCATGATGAATTCTCCGTCTATGCGCACCTGTTCTTTTTCTTCATAGCAATATCTGCCCTGCCCGTCCCCATAGGTATTGACGCACAGATACCATGCTCCCGTTTTCAATTCGGGCAGGGCAATCCGTACGTCCTCCCAATAGACGTTAAGAACCAGATAGACCAGATCATCTTTCCCCTTTTCGCTCAGATACCCCGCATAGCAGATTCCCATGGTACCCACGTTGCGCGGAATTTCATTTAACTTAGGGCAAGCTCCGCAGACCCGCAGCGCTTCCAGACCGCAGACCGCATCCGGCAATTTTTCCCGGATCACCGGATGTTCCAGGCGGAAACGGATCATATATCTGAAAAATTCAAACAATTCCCTGTTTTTCTCTAGCAACCCCCAGTCCAGCCAGGAGATCTCATTGTCCTGACAGTAACCATTGTTGTTGCCAAACTGCGTATTGCCGAATTCATCCCCCGCCAGGAACATGGGCGTCCCGCGGCTGCACATCAGGACCGTGCAGGCATTGCGGATCAGACGGAAACGCAGTGAAAGCACCTCCGGGTTCTGGGTTTCGCCTTCTTCTCCGCAGTTCCAGCTGCGATTATCATTCGCTCCGTCCGTATTATTCCAGCCGTTTTGCTCATTGTGCTTCTCATTATAAGAATAGAGGTCATACAGGGTGAACCCATCGTGACAGGTGAAAAAATTCACAGAAGAATTATATCCCGCATACTCCTCCCTGACCTCATTTTTACCGTACAGATCCCAGGAGCCCGTGATCCTGGCAGCCGCGCCTTCCGCCTCCCAGCAGTCCCCTTTCATATAAGAACGCAGACTGTCCCTGTATTTTCCATTCCATTCCGCGAAACGCCCTCCCGCAGGGAAACTCCCGACCTGATACAGCCCGCCCGCATCCCATGCCTCCGCGATCAGCTTCACATTCGCCAGCAGCGGATCCGCCGCCAAACTTTCCAGAAGCGGAGGGTTATTCATCGGAGAACCGTCCTCATTCCTCCCCAATATGCTTGCCAGATCAAAGCGGAACCCGTCCACCCGGTAGAAAACTGTCCAGTAACGCAGACATTCCAGGATCAGCTGCCGGACAATCGGATGATTGCAGTTCAGCGTATTGCCGCATCCGCTGAAATTATAATAATACCCATCCGGCGTCAGCATATAGTAAACCTTATTATCAAACCCTTTAAAGCAGAAAGACGGCCCCTGTTCATTCCCTTCTGCCGTGTGATTGAATACCACATCCAGAATCACTTCTATCCCATTCTCATGAAGCGCCCGGATCAATTCCTTCAGTTCCGTTCCCTCCCGGTTGAATTCATTGGCTGCCGTATAGCTGGTATTGGGTGAGAAAAAACTCACCGTATTATATCCCCAGTAATCCAAAAGCAGCCTGCCGTCCACCTCCCTGGAATTCATGGTTTCATCGAACTCAAAAACCGGCATCAACTCCACCGCATTGATCCCGAGCGTTTTCAGATACGGGATCTTTTCCATCAGCCCCGCAAAGGTTCCCTTTGCTTTTACGCCGGAGGACGGATGCCGCGTATATCCTCTTACATGCAGTTCATAAATAACCAGGTCGCTCATCTTCCGGGAAGACTGCGGCATGCTCCCCCAGTCGAACACATCCTTCACCACGCGCGCATGATAATGCTTCTCCTGCCGCTTTCCCCACACGCTTTGGCCCGTAACCGCCCTCGCATAGGGATCCAGCAGAACCGCATTCCTGTCAAACCGATATCCCCTGGCCGGATCCCAGGGCCCGTCTATCCGATATGCATACTCGAATTCCTCAATATCCAGCCCGAACACAATCATGGAATACACATCCCCTATCCGATACTCCTTCGGAAACGGCAGCACCGCATAGGGCTCTTCCTTTCCCCTGTGGAACAAAAGCAACTCGCATCCCGTCCCATCCTGGGTATGCACCGTAAAATTCACCCCCACCGGAAGCGCCATGGCCCCGTTCATATCAAACAACCCCGGCCGCACAGCAAACCCCGCGATCTCCCCCATCGGTGTAAACGGCACTTCCCCTTCCACATTATCCTTTATCCGATATTCTTCCATATCCAAACTCCCATCCGCGCCCAGCGCCTCCAAGCATCTCCGTTCCTTTCAATTCTATCATACCCCCTCCTCTCTTTTCCATAAGGGAACGCGTTTTTATCCTGCGCACGCCCTGGCGGCATTGTCCGACGCCCGAACGGGCGGAATTTAGCTGCCATGTACAGGATGCCCCGACTGCGGGCGCCTGGAAACAACCGATTTTTGAAGCGGCTTACGGGGAAAGAAATACAGACGGATGCGGCGAACGCCTTTGAGGCTGCAGGGCGCGCATAAAATGTCACCTTCCATCCCGCCGGGACACAGCAAGTGCAGGCAGTCGCGCAGGGCCAGGCGTAGGATAAAACGCTTTCACATACTCTGTCGCTTTTTGTCAAATTCTGCATATGATACAGTAAACACATTCTGCCTAAAGGCGGAAAGGAGCAGCCTCATGACAATAGGAACTATTCTTCTTTGTATAGGCGCAGCGCTCGTACTCGGGCTCATAGTATTTCTGGCCGTGCTTAAAATCCGCTCCATACACTTTCATCCTTCCCCGGATAAAGAGGCGCAGCAGGCACAACTAAACCGAGATCTGAAAGAAGCCGGATTCGCCTATGACCGAAAGAGCGACATTTTCTATTCCCTTACGGACTGCTGGCAGCGTGAAATGGGATACTGCCAGCTCTATGATGAAGGCTCTTCCACTTTCAATATGGTCATGCACTGCGAGCCCATTCGTTTCTCCTATGCCGGGAAACGCTGGCTTATCGAATTATGGAAGGGCCAGTACGGCATCACAACTGGCGCTGAGATCGGAATCTACAATACAGAACAGGAAGATGTGAGTACGGAGCGCTTCACCGGCCCCTTCTATGAATGTGCCTCTGATCCAGAACGGATACGAATGAGCTTTGTCCTGCGCAAAAACGGACGCATTCTTTTTAAACGCAGGGCTCTTCACTGGTGGCTGACCGGATTTAAATTGGGAGAATTTTCCTCCCCTGATTCGCTTACAATGGATGCATTTCTGTATTTTCCTAACCGCCAGATGTGCGATGCATTTCTGGAAGGCCTTCTGAGAACCGGCTATCAAAAGGGAGAATACTCCGTCCGTGGCCATTGCGTAACCATCCACTTCAAACAGCCGCACAGCAGCCAGCCCCTCTCCCATGGCTCCATTCAGGAAGCCGCTGCACAAAAGATGAATGAAACCAACTGTTTTATGTACAGACAGGTAACTGCAAAATATAAGAATACTGGATAAGCTGGAATATCTGAAAGCGCTCGCGCCGCAGCTTTACGAATTTTGCATGCACTCTCTATACGCAAAAGCATTTTATGAAGGATTTGACTGGCTGTTGGAACTGATCCGACATCATAAATCCGAGCCCAAGCCTCATCCTCCTGTGCCTGAGCATTGTCCTCCATGCAGCGGCCTCCCCTGTCCTCCCCACCCTTGCTGCACACCTGAACCCTGTACGTCCAATCCCTGCTCTCCGGTTTTCTGCGGTTCCAGATCGCGTTCCTCCTGTCGGAGGCCCAACCGACTCTGCCTGGGAGACTGTGAGGGATGTCCCTACCGCCGGGAGTCGTGTGCAGACAATTCTTCTGACATGTGCCTGTCAAACGGGTGCACGAGGAATTGCCGCAGCAACTCTTGCAGCCATACAAGTTTCAGCTACAGATCCGGGAGGTGACTTTGATGCCCTCCCTGAACGCTAAGCTCGACAGGCTCTATGCCTCCGCCCCTGTCCTGCCCTTTGATAGCACGTCACGCATCATCATGATGAGTGACTGCCACAGAGGGCAAGGTAACGGCGCTGATAATTTTCTTCCGAACAGTTCCATTTTCCATGGAGCTCTGGAATATTACTATCAGAACGGATATACCTATATTGAACTGGGTGATGGGGATGAACTGTGGGAAAACAGATGTTTTGATTCCATTCTGCGCACCCATAGCCGCACCTTCCGGCTGATGCTAAGGTTCCTTGAGCAAGATCGCCTGTATTTCCTCTACGGGAATCATGATATCATTAAACGCAGAAGGAGCTTTGCCAAACAAAGCTGCCGAACATATGCCTGCGACCATTCTGCAACAGATGAGAATCCCTTTTCCAGGATACGGGCCGAAGAAGCGCTGATCCTAGAAAACCGGGAGACGCTCCAGCGGCTTTTTCTGATACACGGGCATCAGGGAAGCCTGCTCAATGATGAGCTCTATCCTTTGGGCCGTTTTCTGGTCCGTTACCTTTGGCGTCCGTTGGAAATCATCGGATTTACCGCCCCAACAGGTGCCGGCCGTTCCGGCAAACTAGTAGAAAAAATTGAAAAGCAGCTCTGTTCCTACGCTTCCGGAAAGAACCGAATCGTTATCGCCGGACACACGCACAGGCCTGTTTTCGCATCTCCCGGCACCTGTCCTTATTTTAATGACGGAAGTTGTGTCCATCCTCAATGTATCACCGGTCTTGAGATCGACCAGGGCAGCATTAGCCTGGTACGTTGGTCCGTAACGACCACACCGAAACAGATACTGCGTATTTCCCGTGAAATTCTGAATGGCCCGCAGCCTCTTGATTCTTACCCATAGAGGCTCTCCGTTTCCATCAGAATCCGGAAGATGCTTGCATAATACAACCCATAGACGAATTTTCTCTTCCATGATCGCTTAAAAATTCATGCCATGGCAGATAAAATGTAACCATGATCGTGGAGGTACAGCATATGGAAGAGCTTTTAAAGCAGATCGGAACAAGAATCAGAACACGCAGGAAACAGCTTCGCCTTTCCCAGGAACAGTTGGCGGAAATGGCGGGCATCACCCCGCAGACGGTCTCCACTGCGGAACTGGGGCAGAAAGCCATGCGTCCGGAGACGACCATACGCATCTGCGAAGCTCTGGAAATCAGTACGGATTATCTCCTTTTGGGCAAAATCACCGCGGATGATCAATCGGTGTTGTGCCATAAGCTGTCCCAGCTTTCACCGAATCAATACCGTTATCTGGAAGACATCATTAACAGCTATATTGCGGCTGTGACCGAATAAGCTGCGAGGCTGCATTTTGCAGGCTGTTCCCATGTTCAGCAAAGGCGGGTGGTTTGGCTCCACCCGCCTTTCTTTCCATTTTTTAATCCAGGATCCCTCTGATGCAGCCGTCTCTCATCGCTTCTTTTCTCTGATAAGCGGTCTTCATCCTCACAAACCGCCCTTCCTGACTGCTCTTCTCAAAAGCGGTCATGATCTCCAGCACATGGAGCGTCTGCTCCACATCCGCACGCGCCTGTCTTTTTTCCCGAAGCGCCTTTGCCATATCCGCAACGCCCAGGCCCCGGCTGTTTTCCTGATAATCATACAGCAATGGGATCTCCTTAAACGTGCCGTCCTCCGGCCTGAACAGCCATACAGGCCCGCCGAAGCCGTTTGGATCCGGCACCCGCAGAGTACCTTTGGTCCCATAAACCTCCAGCCCAGCCTGTGTATCATAATATACGTCAAAGGTGGTGGTGATCGTTCCAACCGCTCCTGACGAGAACTGCAGAATCCCGTTCACATGGGTGGGCACTTCCACCTGTACCTGCGTTCCGTACAGAGGCTGGCTTGTGATCGTGCGCGTCTCGAACCCCTTTGTACAGATTCCCGTAAGTCCTTCCACGCCTCCCAGCAGATTCACCAGCGCGGTCAGATAATACGGGCCCATATCCATCATCGGTCCGCCTCCGTGCTGATAATAGAAGGCAGGAGAAGGATGCCAGCTCTCATGCCCATGGCAGATCATCCGCGCGCTGGCCCCGAGGGGCTTCCCGATAAAGCCATCATCAATCAGCTTTCTGCAGGTCTGGATACCGGCGCCCAGGAAGGTGTCCGGCGCCCCTCCCAACATCAGTCCCTGTTCCTTTGCGAGAAGCATCAATTCTTCCCCTTCTTCAAAGGTGGCGGCCAGCGGTTTTTCACTGTATACATGTTTTCCCGCAAGAAGTGCCGCCTTCGTGGTCTCATAGTGTTCAAAGGGCCTGGTCAGGTTCAGCACGAGCTCTATCTCCGGATCCGCAAGCATGGCCTCCATGCTCTCATATCCTTTCCGGATCCCATACTCCTTCTTTGCCGCCTCCACTTTCTCAGGAATCAGGTCATAGATCCCCTCTATTTCCACTTCCCGGAAAAGTCCGGTCAGATTCTTCAGATAGATGCCGCTGATCGCACCCAGGCCTAAAATACCGATTTTTACTTTCTCCATTCCTGCATTCCTCTCCCTTTCTGTCAGAAATCCGTTCTCCTCTCCTCTTGCTGACCGCCGCCCCTTCCGGCGCCGGTCGGTATCTGTCAGTACATCTTCGCCGTATTCTCAAAGCGTTTCGTATCCAGGCCATGGTCAATGGCATACTGCTTGCCCTCCGCTGCCCAGAGCATTCCCCTCTCCATCAATGTCTGTGCCTGAGGGAAACGGTCGAACACATCATCATGATGGCCCAGAGAGCAGTAGAATACCCTGCCGTTTCCCCAGAATTTCGTCCATGCCACGGGCATATCCACCTGCTTATTGGAAATATGATAATAGGGCACAATGGGAAAACGCGTGGTAGCCAACACATCCACAGCCGGATCCACATGCAGGTAATACTGTTCGCTGCACACTTCAAAGTCTTCCAGACCTTCCACGATCGGGCTGGATCCTTTGCAGATATTGACCTGGTAGCGCACACCGTCTCCTCCGGGATGGCTGACCCACTGGCCGCCGGTCATAAATTGCCATTCCACATCTTCGCGGAACGCGTCGCACATTCCCCCGCCATGGCCGATCCTTATACGCGGGCCATTCAGAAGTATCGTCCGGCCTCCCCTTTTCTGCCCTCCAATCTTCTTTCTGAAGATGTTTTTCTTTCCTTCCGGCGCCTGCTAGCTCTTTCCCAGGGACAATATCCTCTTCCGCCATGTTCCGCGGATGTATGCACCGGGCTTGGCAGCGCCTGGATCCATGTGCTCCTTTCCCTGCTCATCCCTCTGCTTTCCCTGGAAGAACGCAAACAGCCGGAAAGCGAGGACCTCACTTTCCGGCTGATCCAATATATCACTGAGCACTATCAGGAGCCCCTGACCCTTGACCTGCTGGCCCGGAAGCTGCATGTGAACAAATACGACCTATCCCGCCTGTTTTCCGGCCGCCTTCAGATGCATTTCCGTCAGTATCTCAACCATATCCGCCTGGAACACGTCCTCTCCGCCATGCGCACCACGGATGCGCCGCTGACACAGCCGTGGGGAGAAGCCGGTTTCAACAGCCAGCGCAGCTTCAACCGTTTCTTCCAGGAAACGATGGGAATGACGCCCACCCAGTACAGACAGAGGCTTTCACGATGAAGGCCGCAGGTCAGATCAGGTTCGCAATCCCAGGAACAATGTCCCGGATACTCGTCTGCGTTGTATTGATGCACAGGTCAAAATTCAGTTTATCTCCCCAGGAATGCCCCGTGTAGAATTCATAATATTTTGCACGTTTTTTATCGACGCTGGATATCTTCTGACGCAGCTCTTTATCCGTCAGGCTTTCTTCCTCAGGCCCTTTTTCCCGGCATCTCTTGATTTTGCTTTCCATATCCGCATAAACGAAAATGCGCAGCGGCTTATACTCTTTCAGAATATAGTCCGCGCACCGTCCTACGATCACGCAGTCCGACTTGGCCGCCATCTCCGCAATGATGCGCGCCTGTTCCTGATATACCGCCATTGTCTGCTCAAACGCCGGGTTTGCTGCGGGATAGAAGCTCCTTCCGATATGAATGGGGAATGAAAACGCCGGACGATGCTCCACGATCGCCTGCACATACTGTTCGGACAAAGACGTCCTCTTTGCAATTTCGCTGATGATTTCCTGATCATAATAGGCGAACTGCAGCTTCTCCGACAGACGGCGCCCCAGCTCCCGTCCCCCGCTTCCGAATTCCCGTCCGATGGTAATAATCCTGTTCATGAGATCCCTTCCTTTCCATTCGGTAATTGTTTCGTATATTTGACCATCCTCGCGATATCAATAAAGAACGTGGAAAAGCCCGTCACACAGATCTCACAGAATTTTCCCACCGGTTTCTCAGGCCGAACCAGACTCAGCGTATTGGTCTTTGTAAAGAAGTGGGACAGCATGACGAGGATGGAGATCACCGTGCCGACTGCCGTTGCAAGCCCGGCGCCAAAAGCGCCCATATCACAGGCAAAGACAAAGAAATAATCCCCGAATATGTTGAAAATGCCCCCCGCAAGCACGCCCGCCGTAGCCAAAGCCGGATGCCCGTCGTTTCTCAGATAAGCCGCCAGGGTCTGCGTGAACAAAAAGCAGGGAACAACAAATTCAAAAAATACGATCACAATCCATGTGATGATGGCCAGAAACACTGCCCCAACAATGGAAACCGTATAATACTCGTTGGATCTCTTTGACTGTCCCTCTTCTTTTCCCCGAATGGTCACAAAGAGAACCGAGCCTCCGATTCCCATCAACAGCCCCAGGCTGTAAATGATATTCCATATGGGAGCCACCACCGCCAGAGCCGCCGTTCCCTCCGGACCATGATATTTTCCCACCATGGCCATATCCACAATGGAATAAATCGAAGTGATCAATGCGCTGCCGAAAGCTGCCGCGAGATATTTGAAGTAAAGAGGCCTGATCCTGCCATTTAAAAAGTCCATGTTTCCTTTTCTCCTTCCAAATAGCATATGCCGTCCCGGATACCCTCATTCTGCTCTGGCAGCTATCGCACCTCCCTATGCGGCCGCTCTCAAAAAAAAATAGCTGGATAAAAGAACAGACATCTCAGTCCGTGCCTTTATCCAGATCCTCATTTCCAACGAATGATTTACCCTCCGGGCAAGTGGTTTTATCCTATCATACCGTTTCCGCATATATCAAGATGGAAGTTTTTCAGGTGTACTGGCACAGCGCCATCCTGCCCCGCGCGGGCCCCTGCCCTAAGCGGGGCAAGGCGGCGCTACAGCAGTTTACTGCTGTCTGAAAATCCGCTTCACTACTTCGTAAGCCAGCTTCGGCCTTCTGTATTCGTCCACGATCCCCTTATTGTTCATCGTTCTTGGGCGGGTGGAAAACCAGTCGTCGCACACCCGGCAGTCACAGAACTGCCAGATATAGACGCCGCTGCATCCTTCCTGAGAAAGTACCGCCTGAAGCTGTCTCTCCAACGCCTCTGCCTGATACTCTTCGGACCACTTCACCTTTGCGGACGTCCGGTAGCCGTAGACGGCCCCCGCGCCGATCTCTGTCACAAGGAAAGGCTTTCCTGCCCCTTCCGTATCTTTCTGTACCCAATCATAGAGATCCGCAAGATATTCTGCCGGCGGAGTATCATGATACCACAGCGGGTAAATGTTATAGGAAACCACCTCCGGCAGCCCGAAGCTGATATCCGTCTTGAACTGACAGCTTGCAAAGGAACAAGGACGAGTGGAGTCCAGGCTCCGGATCAGATCGAACTGCTTCCGGTAGCATTCCTTCCCATATTCCGTATGGCTCGCGCACTCATTCAAAATGCCCCATATATAGATGGAAGGATGATTATAATGCGCCTCGATCATTTCCCGGATGCAGTCTTCACACTGTCTTTCAAAATTAGGGTTGCGCATCGCTTCCTCAGACAGGCCTCTGGCATGGTTCTCTTCCCATACCAGCATGCCCAGCTCGTCGCAGAGATCCAGGAACAGCTCATCATTGGGATAATGGGAGGTACGGACCGAATTTGCGCCCAGATCACGCATCAGCATCAGGTCCTGCTGCATGGCGGCCAAAGGAAGGCTGCAGCCGAACTGCGGATGATCCTCATGGCGGCAAAATCCTCTGATTCTGAGCTTCTCTCCGTTCAGCAGGATGTCCTTTCCCTGCACCTGAACCTGACGGAAGCCCACCCTGTCAATCAGGTCATCCGCCTCACTGCCATCCGCACCTACGAGCACAGCTTTCAACGGATACAGCACCGGGCTCTTTGGATTCCATTCTTCCGCCCATGGGCAGGAGACAGCATGCAGGCTTCCCCGCACTTCATCCCGTCCCTTTGCACAAAGGGAAAGTTCTCCCAGCAGATGCTCTCCCACATACAGACGCACCCGACCCCAATATTCCGCATCGGAAAGGTTCTTCAGCGCCACTTCCACATTCGCCCGCCATTCCCCGTCTTCTTTTACCGCATCAAAATGCAGGCCGGACAGATACGCATCTCCCAGTTCTTCCAGCACCACCGGCCGCGTAATCCCGCCATAGGTCTGGTAATCGTTCGGCACATGCAGCGCAGAATTCGGCCCAAAAGAATTATCCACATACACCTGAAGATGATGCATTCCCTCCGGGAGCGCTTCTGCAACCGCTGAAAACGGCGTATAGGCATTATAATGCTCTGCCAGTTTTTTACCATCCAGATATACCTCCGCCGTATGGCTGACTCCCTTGAATTCCAGCCGGATATTGCCGGAAGCCTCAAAACTTCTCTCATAGACAGCCTTTCCCCGATAGGTAATGGTATCCGGATAGATTTCCCAACAGCTTGGAACCACCGCCCGCATCCGTATCTCTTCCCCCTTTCCCTGTTCAGGCAGGGTGGAAAAGTCCCACAGATTGTCGGATAATTCCCTGTACTTTCTGATCTCATGCGTTTTGAACAGCCGTATCATGTTTTTTCCTCCGTCTTCCATCTATTTCGCAGCAGTTCAGACAGGTCTGAACTGTTCCTATATTTCCTTACATATTCTTCACGGACAAAGGCCAGTCCCACTTTGAGGCCCCGGCAGCCATACGGTTATCGGCATTGCGGCGTTTCTTTAATATCCGATCATCGGGATGGATTCCGGCTCTCTCTCATAAGGAGCCTCTTCCCCGTTTTTCACACGGTAAAGCACCTTGGATGTCTGATACGCCGCCTCTATCAGTTCCGGATAAGGCTGCATGCATACATCCATCATGCCGATCTGGTAATTCTCTCCATCGAATCTGCCAAGGCAGAACTGATCATTGTACTGGAACCAGTGGGCTGCAACGCCATAGGGATGGGCTGCTGCCTTTTCCACGAAATGCCGCCACATCACTCCTCTTTCCTCCTGGTTCGTCACGCCCTTCAGGCCGGTCGCAGGCAGGCCCCGATCCAATGCGCCACAGTGATATTCTCCGATCATGATCGGCAGATCCACCCCTGCATTTTTGGCGAAATCCATGTCCTTCGTCGGGTCAAAATCGTAGCAGTTGATGGAAAATACATCAAAATACTCCCATCCGGACATCATCAGCGTATTATAGGCTTTGGACCATCTCAGCCCGAGATTCAGATGGTTCGGATCTACCTCTCTGCACGCCTGGGCCGGCACACGGATGTATTCCCGAATCAGGAAAGCGGAATATTCCCGAATGTCCGCAGCGGAACCCGGATAGCGCGTTGAGCAGGCATCAATCGGCTCATAGAGAGCCTCAAACGTCCCAAAGGCGGTCCCCCATCCCTCATTCAGCGCTTCTATCGTTCCATATTTCTCCTGCAGAAAACGGATCAGCCCCTCCCTGCAGCAGGTGCGGGCCGGGTTGCGCAGCACCTCATCAGCAATGGCCAGATCCTCCACGAAATTGAACTCCGGCTCATTTCTCAGGAAATATCCGATCAACCAGGGATCGTCCTTCCATCCCTCAAGCTGGCTCGCGTAAGCCTTCGACCGTTCCGCATACTGCTCGGAAAGCACATCCGGGAAATCACGGAAAATCAGGGTATCCGTTACCGGGAAATCAGGCAATTCACGCACATATGCGATGCAGCCCTTCCCATCGTTCACATGCAGCATCGGAAAATTTCCCTGGGAATTGAGCCCGTGGCCTTTAAGCACATTGCGGGAAATCTCCGCCCATTTTTCTTCCCATTCCTTTCCATAGACCCGTTTCATATTCAGGCCGATATAGTTCACCATCTTATAATGATCCACCGGCATATAGGCCGCACGCCTTGTGGTTATTTGCTGGAAGCATTCCGCATACTCCGGATCCCCTTCCGGAAGCCAGTCACAGCATTCCTCAAAGTTATCATAGCGCCCCCAGTCTCCGGGCTGCACCAGGCAGGGCCCGATGGAGAAAAAGTCACAGCCGTCCGGATCCACCAGATGCCATCTTCCATCCTCCGTCTTCTTCGTGGCAAAAAAGCCGGTTCCCTCACACAGCTTTCTGGATGCGTCCCCGCCCCAGCGATTCCATTCCGGGAAAGGATAATCCATCTCTTTTTCCAGCGCATGCAGCTTTTCCTTCAATTCCTCCAGAGAATGGATCTTTCCGGGCCACTCCTTCTCCTTCCACTGGCCGAACGCATCCACCAGCTTCTTGGAGGGCATGGGGAATTCTTTCGGGAATTCATCCGTCAGCTGAAAATTCTCCAAACGGATTTTCACATCATGGAACGTCTTTTCTATCCCCAGTTCAAATCGTTCCACCTGATCCCGCTCCGTCCTCTGTCCATGGATCACCAGCTTCAGCGTCCCCGGCGTCCGGTTGGTAAAAATCGTCCGGTTATCCAAAAGATCCAGATCCAGACAGATCCGCGTTTTATAGCGCGGCAGCAGCCCGAACCGCATTCCCAGCCGTTCTTCCTCTTCTCCAGGCAGATAACACCGAAACGCCATGGCCACTGAATGCTCTTCCAGCACTTCAACGTCCCCCACAACATACCGTTCTTTGGTGTTCACCAGCTGCGGGAAACTGATTCCTCCCCCTTTCGCGCCAAGCAGGACGGTGCATCCCGCCTCATCCGCTTCCAGTATGGAAGCCTGCCTCGCAACCGCTTCTCTCAAATCGATCTTCATCCCAGCATCCTCCTTTTTTGATTCTGTGTGACAGCGTTCCGGATGTACCGAACCGCCGCGCACAACACCCCTTCCTTGCGTTTCTTTTTTTCATCATATAATACCAAATGGGAAATACAAGAGCAAAAACGACCAAAAATTGCGCAATTTTTTTTTGCTGGCCGGATTCTGGCATGCATAAATAAAGGGCTAGCGCATGAAGCGGCAGGCGGAAGTCAATATCAATGCAACCAGCTGCGGGATTGGTTTCCCTGATATGCACATGATTGCTCCTTTGCCGCCCCAAACGGAGCCCTTATAAAAGATCGCGGAGAACGGATATGAAGATTTGCTCCGGCAATTCCGGATGAAATGCTGGGGACTTTTCCCTAAACAATGCGCCGCTTTGGACGACGGCACATTTATGGCGCCGGAAATGCTCAAGTCTGTCCGATTCCTGCATTCCGCGCAAGCAAATAGAATTTTTTCTATCTCATAGAATTTCTTTCTATTTCTTCCACAGCGCACCTGCAGGTATACACACCGGCTCTCCATCCACGGTGAGCCATACGCTCTGGCAGGACGGATTATAGATCATCTTCCCATCCTCACTGTACACAAGTCCTCTTACCGCTGTGATATAATCCTTAATTTCAATGTTGGTAGCATACCAGACATTTTCGTTGTCAGCTGCCATCTGACAGAACGCTTCCATCTTATCCCAGGTATTCTCGCGGTCGAACTCAAAGCTGTGCCCCCAGACATAAAAGAGCAGCATTTCTTCAAAATCACGTTCCATGAACCGCTTCCACAGCCCTTCCAGATCGCCGTTATGATGCGTGGTGGGATGCCATTTCATGAAGTCCTGCGGGATCGCGAATCTGCCCGTATCCTCCACCGTACGGCTGTATTCCATCCCGCAGCTTCGCGCCACACAGATCGCATGCTCGGAATAATCCCCAAAAGGATAGGACATTCCCCGAACCGGATATCCACACAGTTCTTCCAATCTCCTCTTATCCTCCACAATCTCCCTTCTCAATTCCGCATCCGGTATCTGTGTCGGGAACGGATGGGTTACCGTATGCACAGATACTTCATGGCGGCGGTAAAGCTGGGAGAGCACATTTTCTTTCACATATCCCTCTTTTCCCAGATTTCCGCTGTTGAGATGGAAGGTTGCCTTCATATGATACTTGTCAAAAAGAGAAGCCAGGCGGACGTCAAAGATCTGCCCGTCATCATAGCTCAATGTCAGGGCGCGTCTCACCCCTCCTGGGAACAAATTGGTTTTTATCATCGCTTTCCCCCTCCTTTAGAAAGTTTTAAGTTTTGCTGCCTCGGTCCAGCAGACCAGGCGAATTACGTTTCATTCATCCGGGCAAGTTTTGCTGCCTCGGTCCAGCAGACCAGGCGAATTACGTTTCATTCATCCGCGCAAGTTTTGCTGCCTGGTCTGCGGCGATGAGGCTGTCTAGCAGTTCGTCCAGGTCTCCGTTCATGATATCGTCGATCTTATACAGGGTCAGTTTGATGCGGTGATCCGTCACGCGGCCCTGGGGAAAATTATACGTCCTGATCTTCTCGGAGCGGTCTCCTGTTCCGATCTGGCTTCTTCTCAGTTCCGCTTCCGCGTCGTGGGCTTTCTGCTGTTCGATATCGTACAGCTTGGCGCGCAGCAGCGCGAAGGCCTTTGCCTTGTTCTGCAGCTGGGATTTCTCCGTCTGGCTGTATACGACAATGCCCGTGGGATAATGCGTCAGACGGACGGCCGAATCCGTGGTATTTACGCACTGGCCGCCGTTTCCGGAAGCGCGCATCACATCGATGCGGATATCCTTTTCATCGATCACCACGTCCACATCTTCCACCTCCGGCATGACGGCGACGGTG
This sequence comes from uncultured Lachnospiraceae bacterium, assembly GCA_900555195.1. Classification (GTDB taxonomy): domain Bacteria; phylum Bacillota; class Clostridia; order Lachnospirales; family Lachnospiraceae; genus Eisenbergiella. The sequence goes on along the minus strand of USKC01000011.1, from coordinate 3,213 downwards.
ATGGTAGAGGTGTGGATCCTTCCTCCTGATTCCGTCTCGGGCACGCGCTGAACGCGGTGGACGCCGCTTTCATATTTGAGGCGGGAATATGCGCCCTTCCCGCTGATCATGAAGCTGACTTCTTTCATTCCGCCGATCCCGATCTCATCCGCACTCACGGTTTCCACCTTCCAGCGGCGGCTTTCCGCATATTTCACATACAAGCGGTACATCTGTGCGGCGAAGAGCGCGGCCTCATCCCCGCCCGCTCCGGCCCGGATCTCCATAATCACGTTCTTATCATCATTCGGATCCTTGGGAAGCAGGAGGATCTTCAGTTCCTGTTCCAATTCTTCGATCCGCTTCTTCGCTGCGGCATGCTCTTCCTTCAACAGTTCGCGCATATCCGCATCGTTCTCTTCTTCCAGCATCGCCAGGCTGTCCTGTTCGTCCTGTTTTGCCTTTTTATATTCTCTATACGCCTCCACAATCGGCCCAAGATCGCTCTGCTCTTTCATCAGAGACCGGAAACGGTCTTGATTAGCCGTTACAGAAGGTTCATTTAATTCATTCATGATTTCCTCGTAGCGACGAAGAAGATCTTCCAGTCTGTCAAACATATCTTTTCATTCCTTCCTGAACAATAAATGCGCCTACGGATACCACACCCCGGATACCACGCGGTCAAGCCCTGCGTAATCCTTTGTTACCTCTACTTCGTGAAAACCCACATTCTCCATCAGGCTTTTCACTGCTTCCCCCTGATCGCAGCCGATCTCCAGATACAGGCTGCCTCCTCTTTTCAAAAACGCTTCGCAGGCACATACGATTTTCCTATAGAAAAATAATCCGTCCTCATGGCCGTCCAGAGCGATAAGCGGTTCGTGCAGACGCACTTCTTCCATCAGTTCACCAATCTGTCCGCTCGCAATATAGGGCGGGTTGGATACAATATAGTCAAATTTTCCGGTCACCTTTTCAAACAGATCGCTCTGTATGAAGTCTGCCTGAATGCCCAGCCGTTTCGCATTCTCTTCTGCCACTCCCAGCGCGTCCGCCGAAATGTCAGCTCCCACCCCAACGCAGCCATTGGAATAATGCAGCAGGCTCAGCAAAATGCAGCCGCTTCCCGTACACATGTCCAGGATCCGGCTTCCATCCGTCATCTGCCGCAGCACCTCTTCCACCAGGATCTCGGTATCCTGTCTCGGGATGAGCACCTTGTCGCTGACCAGGAACTCCAATCCCATGAATTCCTGATATCCAGTAATGTGCTGCAGCGGGATATGAGATGCGCGCAGGCTTATCCATTCGCGATATCTTTCCTCCGCCGCAGGTTCAACAGGCCGTTCCCCATGCGCCAGAAGATCGCTGAAAGAGACGGCACATGCCGTCTCCAACAACAGCCGGGCATCCAGCCGGGCTTCCTGCACGCCGGCCGCTTCCAGCTGTTTCCTTCCCCATTCATAACACGCTTGGTAGTTCATTGCGGCACGCTCTCCCATTCCTGTGCTCCGGCCGCCTCATCTCCGGTTCCCTTTTCGGTCTCCTCCTCCGAAAACCGCTCTGCCTCTTCCTCGAATTCATAGCCGAATTCACTGCTAAGATAGGCCTTCCAGTCAAACACAGCTTCAACAGAAGCAATCGCAACTTCCACCATGCTCTCATCCGGCTCTCTCGTCGTCAGCCGCTGCAGCCACAGACCGGGCCGTGAAAAGAGATTGACCAGGAAATTGTCACTGCGGCCAGCCAGCCGAATCACCTCATAGGAGATCCCGGCGATCACAGGTATCAGCAGAATACGCACCACCAGCCTGAGCACAGGATTATCCAGCCGGATAAAGAGGAACAACAGAATGCTGATCAAAATCACGAAAAGCAGGAAACTGGTTCCGCAGCGTTTATGAAACCGGGAACTTCTCATCACATTTTTTACCGTGAGCGGACGTCCTTTTTCCACACAGTTAATGCACTTATGTTCCGCCCCATGATACTGATATACTCTACGGATGTCCTTCATGGATGCGATAGCAGCCACATAGATCAGAAAGATCGCCAGGCGCACCACTCCTTCCAGAAGAGCCAGCACGGTCTGGTTTCTAACAAATGACTGGAACAGCAGACTGATGCCGAAGGGCAGGGCAATAAAAATCGCCACCGCCAGGACAATGGAAAACGCCACCGTAAATCCCATCAGGAGTTTTTCCCCTTTTCCCTTGGAAACCTTATCCAGCGCCCGATCCATCTTGGTCTCTTCCGCCTCTTCATCCTCGAAAAAGCTGGCAGACCAGGTGAGCGTCTGCATCCCAAGAACCAGGGAATCCACAAAATTGAAAACGCCGCGGATAAAGGGAAGCTTCGTCAGCGCTTTATCTGCACCGATTCCTTTATACAGCTCCCTTTTCGTCTCAATCGTACCGTCCGGCTTTCTTACCGATACGGCATAAGCTTCTTTATTCTTCATCATGACGCCTTCCAGAACCGCCTGTCCGCCAATTCCGGAATAGTGTCCGCATTTCTTTTTGCTCATCCAACTCCTCCGCGCGGCCACATGATGCCGTCCTTTACAGCCACCGTGCCATCAGGTACCTTCTGCAACCGCGTTCACGAAAACAACGGATGCCACGCTCCGCGCGTCATCCTCATGCTCAATCAATCAAGAACCCTCTTTCCGAATGCTCCCTGCCCAGCTATCCGCCGCCTCGCAGCAGTGCACGCCACCAAGGTTCTGATGCATTAGGCAGCTCAGGTTCCTGCCGTATGAAAAATAAGGTTGAGATTATTACACCTCAACCTTTTTCTTCGCCTTTATTCGCCAGCCTTATTTGCTGGATGTATCCATGCCATACTTCTTATTGAACTTATCAATACGTCCGCGCGCCTGAGCAGCTTTCTGCTGACCGGTGTAGAACGGATGGCACTTGGAGCAGACTTCCACATGAATCTCCGGCTTCGTGGAACCGGTCACAAACGTGTTTCCGCAGTTACAGGTTACGGTTGCCTGGTAATACGCAGGATGCAGTCCTTCTTTCATGATTTTCACCTCTTCTATTTTTTCTTCTTAAAGTGATTCGTTCTCATCCTCGATCCGCACAAACGGATTGGCTATACTAGCCGCTGCTATGGTTCCATAAACAGCTTTCTCATTGTAACATAGCTTTGGAACCAATGCAAGCGCAAATTTAAGAGTTTCGGGCAAATTTCGTTACTAATCAGCCATCCGCCTATCCTATG
>USKC01000010.1 GCA_900555195.1 uncultured Lachnospiraceae bacterium | reverse complement strand
AATCCCTCGGGGGCAACCTCGTACCGGTTCAAGTCCGGTTGCCGGCAGTAAAAAACCCCGTTAATTCGGGGCTTTTTCTTTTTTATTTGTAATTTGTGTTGCATCTCTTCAAAATGCCGGTTAGCGATCTGGTTTATATCGGCTCGTCTGTTATTCATTGCATAGCGGTAGACCGCTTTAAGGACGTCATCATTTCCATAGTCTTCGCGCCGCATTGGCCCAAAGGCAGCCAACAAAATCGACAATTCCATGTCAGTACCTTCAACGGCTTCCATCAAGCGTTGGATATCCGCATCTGTAGAGACATATAGGTTTGGTTGTACTTTTTTTAGCAGAGTTGTATTCAAGGTGAAGTCTGGGCGCCCCTGGCAGTAACCAAAATTTTTATTTAGAACCGGCAGAAAAGAGACTGCCGGTTTTTTATGTGAAAGTTCAAGAAAATGTTATTTAAAATAAAGATGCTTTGAAAAACAAAGCTACAAATTAATAGTACAGAAACAATACGCTAACAGAATCCAAAAGATTGCCAAGTAAAGTTACGTCAGAAGCAAACAGAAGAGAAAATCAAAACACAGAGAACCAAAGAGAAAGGAAACAAGAATTATGGCAATCGTACAAAACGTAGAGGCATTCGCAGTGAAACAGGCGCTTTCTTATCTGGATAAGGATCCGGAGAAAAATCTTCCCAAGCTTCTGGACTGGTTTGACCGCTTCGATTGGAAGGATACGCTCAAGACCCAGCGGGATATCATCCGCAACGTGGTTATGGAGCAGGATAATAACTGGCATCAGCTGGTGATGAGCCTGTGGACGGATATCGATCCGGGAGTGCGAAACCGGATTTTTGAAAATTTTATCATCAACGGATGCCTGCTCGGCTATCAGAGACAAAAAGAGAACAGGGAGAAATATAACTGCAATATTCCATGGGCGATTCTTTTGGATCCCACCAGTGCCTGTAACCTGAAGTGTACGGGATGCTGGGCGGCGGAGTATGGAAACCATATGAACCTGACCTATGAAGAAATGGACAGTATCGTGAAGCAGGGGGTGGAGCTGGGAACCTATGTTTATCTGTTCATCGGCGGAGAACCTCTGGTGAGAAAGAACGATATCATCCGTCTGTGCGAGGAGCATCCGGACTGCGTGTTTTCCACGTTCACAAACGGCACGCTGATTGATGAAGCGTTCGCGGAAGAAATGCTCCGGGTGAAGAATTTCGTGCCGGCTATCAGCATAGAGGGATTTGAAGAGGCCACCGATTCCCGCAGGGGAGATGGAACCTATCAGAAGATCATCCGCGCCATGAACATATTGAAGGAAAGGAAGCTGCCCTTCGGCATCTCCTGCTGTTATACATCGGCAAATGCGGAGGTGATCGGAAGCGAGGCCTATTTTGATCAGATGATTGAAATGGGAGCGAAATTTGCCTGGTTTTTCACCTATATGCCGGTGGGAAAAGGGGCCGTGACGGAGCTGATGGCGACGGCGGAACAGAGAGAGATGATGTACCACAAAATTCGGGAATACCGGAAGACGAAGCCGATTTTTACAGTGGACTTCTGGAATGACGGAGAATATGTGGGAGGCTGCATTGCCGGGGGCAGGAGTTACTGCCATATCAACGCAAACGGGGATATTGAGCCGTGCGCGTTCATCCATTATTCGGATTCCAATATCCGGGAAAAGACCCTTCTGGAAGCGTACTGTTCTCCGCTGTTCATGGGATACCATGACAATCAGCCCTGGAATGAGAACATGCTTCGGCCCTGTCCTGTTCTGGACAATCCCGGACGGCTGACGGAGATCGTGGAAAAGAGCCATGCGAAGAGCACGGATTATCAGAACCTGGAGAGCGCGAAGGGATTTTCGGATAAATGTGTGGAAACAGCGGAGAGGTGGGCACCTGTGGCTGAACGTCTCTGGGCAAAATCCCATGGGGGCTGCGCGTCCTGCGGACGCTGCGCCGGAGCGGGAAATAGTCTCCAGGCTTAACACAGTGGAAAACACAAAATTAACATTTAAGAGAAGGGGATAAGGTTATGAGGAATTACAAGCGGATTATGTTGGCGGGACTGATCCTTTCAGTGGCGCTGATGGGATGTTCCCGGACGGAAGGAAGAGAACAGGGGAGAGAAGAAAACCAGACGGAAAGCGGCGTGGAAACAGGACTGGAAGAAGAATTGAAGACGGGAGCGGCTGGGGAAGCGACGATGGCGTAGTGAGGACAATATCCAGAGCCAGGGATGCGGAAGGAAATATTTACTACCGATCCGGGAATGCGGAATTCCTGTTCCTGATAGAGGGCGGCAGTTATACCCGTTATGAATGGACAGATGGAAAATTCCTGCGGCAGGGAGATGAGAAATACAAATTGTCCTATGTGGAGGAACTGACGAAGGGGTTTGACGAATATTTGGATAAGGCGAGTCTGACAGTGGACGGTGTGTTTGAGCGGACAGGGGAGGAAGAGATTGCAGGACGGATGTGCGACATTTATTCTGTCACGGTGCAGTTTGTAAACTTCGAGCAGACATTTTATTACTCCGTTGACCGTGAGACGGGCGTCTGCATGAAGCTTGTCAGCGACAAAAATATTTCAGGAACGGAACTGGGAGGGGAGGAAGGATTTACCTGCGTGAGGTTTGATACAGAACAGGTGAATCTGAGGGAGGAGGTGCATTAAAAGAAAAGGAGAACAAACCGGCCAATCGCTTTGAAGAACATTGTCCTTGGACCGGACATATGCTATTCTGTCCGTAGGGAGTATAAGCTATAAAAAGAGCATCACAGCGCATACGTCTGGGCGGACAGGAGGGATACATACATGTATATACTGGGAAGGACGCAGATGATTCGAGACGCCGAAAGCTATGAGGAGGCGATTGCGAGGATTCTCGCATGCGGGTTTAACGGCGTGGAAATCAACCTGTATGATTCTGATTTTCAGCCGAAGAAAGAATTTTTTCAGCCCGGATTCGGGCAAAAGATCAGGGAATTCCTGAAGGAAAAGGGCGTACAGACCTATTCCGTGGGCGCGCATCTGGATTATACAGAAAGCAGGGAGCGCATGCAGAATGTGAAGGATGCGATCCGGATAGCGCATGAGATGGGAGCCGAAGTGGTGATTATCAATGGCGCGCACAGAAGGCAGGAAGAGCCGTTCCGGCAGCAGTGGGAAAAGCAGATCGACTGTATGAAGGAGCTTGGGCAGGAAGCGGAAGCATATCAGATCCGGCTGGCGGTGGAGTACGAACCGGGGTTTGTGATCCATAATGCGGATCTTCTCCTGCAGGCCATGGAGGAGGCGGGGCAGAGCAGCATAGGCGTGAATGCGGACATCGGTCATTTTTTCCTGGAAGAGGAAGAACCTCTAAAAGCCATAGAAAAACTCGGCCCGTACATCGTGCATGCCCATCTGGAAAATATGGCGGCGGGCGTCCATAACCATCTGGTTCCATATGAAGGAGATATGGATCTGAAAGCATATGCGGATAAACTGCATGAAACAGGCTTTCATGGCTGTGCCTCCCTGGATGTATATCAATATGACTATGAAGAGATCGCGGAAAAAAGCATTGCGTATCTGAAGAAATATTTTTAAGGCCTGGGAAACAGGGCGAGTCGACTGTAAACCTGCAGGTAAATACAGAATAACGAAACGGGACTTCTGGGGAAGTTCCGTTTTCTATATAATGAGGCCAGATGAAAGGTACGACAGCTGCAGTACTTTACCATTGACGGAATGAGATGAAGAATATGGAGGAGAAAGCATATGAGAAACAAAAAAGTTCTCAGGCTTGCCGCGATTCTGGCTGCAGGTACGATGATGCTCACAAGCGGTTATACGAGTTACGCGGCAGAAGGAGAGGAACCGATTGCTATTGCTGACCAGGGAATCTTTTCAGCGGGAGGGATCACGCTGACCTCAGAAGGAACATTTGATCCTTCCAACCAGTGGGAGGAAACGGGAGCGGGACAGACCGCACATGTGGATCACGCCAATGTGCTCTATCAGATCCCTGAAGAGGAGACCGGGCTGCCCATGGTATTTCTCCACGGCTACGGACAGTCGCGTATGGGATGGATGACCACGCCGGACGGACGCGAGGGATGGTCTGATATTTTCCTGAGGAACGGACACAGCGTATTCCTGATCGATCAGCCGAGACGAGGGGAAGCGGGAGCGACTTCAGTCAGCGGAGAGATCAGCACCAAGACCCTGGATCAGCGTTGGTATACCCAGTTCCGTATCGGACGTTGGGAAAACGGACAGTCTGTGGTAAATGAAGGCTCTCAGTTCCCGAACGATCCGGAATCGGTCGATCAGTTTTTCCGTCAGATGACGCCGGATACTGGAATGCGTTCTGACATGGGTTCAGATTTTGATAACGAGGTGGTGGCAAGGGCTGTAGCGGCTACCATTGATGAGGTGTATGAGAGAACGGGTAAGAATTCCATCCTGGTGACGCACTCTCAGGGCGGCGGCCCCGGCTGGACGGCGGCGCAGTATACGGATCATATCGCAGCGATCGTGGCGATTGAGCCGGGCGGAGCACCTTCAGCGGATTCCCTGGATTTCCATACGGTGCTTTCAAAGAATATCCCTGTCACCATGTATTTTGGAGACTATATTGACAATGGGGATCCCACGATCCCGGCGACCGGAATGTGGCAGATGATGCGCCAGGCCTGCTATGATTTTGAGGCTGCGTACAATGCGCTCGGAGGAAATTGTACGGTCGTGGATCTTCCGCAGGAAGGGATTACCGGAAACGACCACTTCATGTTCCAGGATCTGAACAATGATGTGATTGCACAGCACATCGAGAACTGGATCCAGGAGAATGCGGCTTTATAGGCATGACGTATGTGTCATACCTGTGATAAAATAGCAGAAAGCAGAAAAGAAAACGCCTGCGGCCGGTCTGAAAAGGATGGCCGCGGGCTTTGTCTGTTCGGGAAAAGATGGAAAACCGTCGAAATAAAACCAGAAGGGACGGGGAAATGGAAGGCGCAGCGGCTTGAGGCGGCGTAAACGGCCGGCAGAAGAAGGAGGAGATGAGAAGTGTCCGCAAAAAAACATATATGCATCACAGGCGCGCTGGCGGCAGCTGCGTGGTGCGGCTGGAGAGATAGGAAATATCCGTTGGCCAGAGGATATTGGTTGCTGAATAAATTCGCGGTGCCCGGTTTTTTCCTTTCGGGCCCGACGCTGCGGCTCGCAAACAAGTGCCTGAGGGGGATGAAGCTGCCCGCTCCTTTGCCGGGGGTGAAACGCAGAACGGTATGGATCGATGCATGGGACGGAAAAAAGCTCCGCTTGACCCTCTATATGCCGGAGGCTGTGAAGGAAGCGCTTCCCTGCCTGGTATATTTCCATGGAGGCGGATTCTGCCTGGAAGACGCGCCCTATATCCATGCAACGGCAGCAGAGTATGCGAAACTGGCGGAATGTATGGTGGCGCTCGTCCATTATCGGACGTCAGACCAATATCCGTTTCCTGTTCCCTTCCTGGATTGCTGTTCCGGTCTGGAATACATCCAGACATGCGGGAAAACAGGCATTGATAGAACGCGCATCGCGGTAGGAGGAGACAGCGCCGGAGGCGCGCTGGCCGCCGCCTGTACGCTGTGGAACCGAAAGAAGGGAATGGGTGAGATCTGCTTTCAGATGTTGATCTATCCGGTGTTGGATGCGCGTATGGGGACGGATTCTATGAGAAAATATACGGACAGCCCCATTTGGAACGCCCGGCTGACGGAAAGGATGTGGCGGCTCTACCTGAAAGATGCGGATCACGGGATGCAAAACTATGCATCTCCAGCCTGCGAGCAGGAGCTGCATGATCTTCCGCCGGCGTATATCGAAGCGGAAGAATTTGACTGCCTGCATGACGAAGGGATATCCTATGCGAACAGGCTGAAGGCATGCGGTGTCCCTGTGCATTTAGAGGATGTGAAAGGAACCTTTCATGGATTTGATGTGTTCCACAATACGGAAATATCCAGAAAAATGATTCATACGCGGGGCATGGCACTGCATCGTGCATTTTGGGGAAAGGAAAAGCAGGAAGCGAAGACAAAGAAGGAAGAGAAGAATGGGTAATTCCTCTCTTCCAGCAGGGGCAGGCTCCGGCTGATGCCGGAAGCCTGCTGATATCGGAAGGGCCGCCTGTGTTTATTTTACCAGATGGCAGGCTTTCCGCATCGTCTCCACAAGTTCGCATAAGAATTGTTTGATTTCATCCGTATCATTGCTGTGGTCTCCGCCTGGGGCGAAGGAAATGCCATTGCGGGTTTTGCGAAGAACTTTATCTGCCATCTCAATTACCAGATCATAGGGATTCGCCCTGCACAGACACCCTGTTTCATTGTTGATGACCGGTTTTCTATAGATTTTTCCGGTCAGGCTGAAATATTACCACAGCCTGCGGCCGTCAGCGTCCTTGCCTGAGAAGGGGCCGGGCAGAATCTGTGTGCCGCGGTGATCCCCGAAATAGTCCCGGTCAAAGGTGATCGGCGTGCCATCCGGATTTTCATATTTTTCTTCCGGCTCAAAGGCTTCTCCCAGAACGTCGCTGTTTACCATATCCACGGTAAAACCGTCCAGGAATTCATACAGATTGGTGGCCAGCACGGGCTTGCCGTCCTGCATCGTCACTTCCACTTTCACCTCATGCTCTGCGTCGATGAGATTGGAAGATTCCTTTTTATATGCCTTCGCTCCATTGAAATAGACGTTGCCATTTACCCACACGGGCAGGTGCTGGAAGTGTGCGGGCTCCAGCTTCTTCATATCCGGCGTGTCCGTATCCATGTCAAACTTTTTGATCCATTCTTCATAGGTAGGATATTCGTCCATCACATGGGTGCCCACCTCGCGGTTCTCCTGATCGACGCCGTCATCGCTGTCATGGCGGATCAAAAGCGATTCGGCAGGCCACTTCTGAACGAAGATATTGTTATAGAAACGGTCGTCTCCGTGCAGGATTGTCATGAATCCCATCACTTCCGTGCGATGCGGGATGTGGTACGGGGTATAGCGGGCCCTGTTCACGCCCTCTACGATATTGTCGGTTCCGCCGCCCACGACAGTGAAGGAGCCGCAGATCAGATTGTGTACCATAGCAACGCCTTCCGTCGCCATCCGAAGCGACACATCCGACAGAAGGATGTTGTTGTCGATCAGCGTAGGGCCATGGCTGACTTCCACGAAGATATCCTGGCTCATCATTCCGCCGGGTAACTGCTTGGCGAATTCCGGCCTCTGGTTATCATGGAGAAGGTTCTGCGTGATCCGGGTTCCCTGCGCTTCCCAGTCGCACCAGATTCCCATGGTGCAGTGATGGATGTGGTTGCGGCGGAAAATAACGTCGATGGCCGCATGCATCTTGATGCCTGCGATTTCCGCACCGCCCAGTTCCATCATGTTGTTGATGTGATGGATATGGTTGTCCTCAATGATGGAGAAAACCCCGCCCATACGGCCGATGATGCCGCCCTGTTCACAGTTGTGGATATTGCAGCGGCGGATGACGTGGCTTCCCACGTTTTCCTTCAACCAGCCGTGATACTGGCCTCTGCATACGGCGTCTCTTTCCATCTGCGTGGGGCTCTTCACATGCTTGTAAGTGAAGTAGTGCTCGTTATCCGGATCCAGATATTTGCCCAGGCAGATTCCGGCACATTTGCTGTTGCTGATTTCGCAGTCCTCAATGATCCATCCCTTGGACCAATGGGGGCTGATCATTCCGTCCTGATAGGCGGCCGGAGGCGCCCAAGTGGTAGCGGCCTTTTCGATACGAAAACCGCTGACGGTCAGATAGCTTACACCCGTTTTTTCGGGCATGAAGCATTCACGCCGTACATTGATTTCCACCTTTTCCTCATTGGGATTCTTCCCCTGGAAATTGGCGTAGATAACGGTTTCTTCCCCGTCCTGTTCGGCATACCATTTGTAGACGGAATCCTCCGGCTCCCAGGAGTATTCCCATACTTCTCCCTTGATGCATGCCTCCAGGCTTTCCGCTTCGTAGAGCATCTTGTCGTTCAGGTATACGGCTCCGGTATGCTTGCTCCGGCCTGCGAAATACCAGTCTCCATACACATAGGTGGTATAAGGATTGTAATTTCCGAACAGGCTGTTCCCGATCCGGCATACCCAGACATTTCCCTGATACAATGTCCAGTTTTTCACCTCCTCCGCTCCGGTGATCACGGCGCCCAGCGGCTCTGTGCTGCGGTAAGTGATCCGTGCGTCCTGTGTGCCTGCGTTTGCAGGATTCACATATTCACGGTATACACCGGGAGCGACCAGAACCTCATCCCCGGGCCTGGCGATTTGGGCCGCATCATTGATATAACGGAAAGGCCGTTCCTTTGTCCCGTTTCCTTCGCGGAAGGCATTTGCGTCAACATAAATGACCATTGCAGTTTCCCCCTGTCTGCTTTCTGTTTTATTTGGTACATGGGATGCACCATAAAAATATAGTATCCCATCTAAATTCTGTGGTCAAGGTTCAACGGAAAAGAAATCTCCCATGCGGAAAATGAATGATGAGAGATAAAAGATAGGTATTAGACGCGGATTCGGGTACATTTTATAATAAAACCGGAGAGTAAAGGAAATACTGGCGGCGGATGGGATCCGGATATGGAGCCGCAGGAGAACCCTTGAAAGGGGAGATGGGAGGCAGGCTGTATGAAGGCGAAAGCGATTGTAAAAATGGCAGTGGATGTTCTGATGACATTGATTCTGCTGTTCCTGATGGGATATCAGTTTTGGGGAGATGTGGCCCATGAATGGGCCGGGGCAGGAATGTTCGTGCTGTTTCTTGCCCACCATGCCCTGAACGGAAACTGGTATAAAGCGTTGTTTCGAGGAAAGTATACTTCGGCCCGTATCTTCATGCTTCTCATCAATATGCTTCTGCTTCTGGTAATGACCGGCCTGATGGTCAGCGGGATCATGCTGTCCAATCATGTATTCGCATTTCTGAATATACGGGGCGGCATTTCTTTTGCAAGACTGCTGCATATGGCTGCCGCTTACTGGGGATTCGTATTGATGGCGCTGCATCTGGGACTGCACTGGGGGATGTTGCTGGGGATGGCGAAGAAACGTATCCGACCGGGCAGGATCCTGCCTGTGGTGCTGGGGGCGTGTATCGCTGTATACGGGCTTACGGTGTTTGTGCGGCGGGATCTGCCGGACTATATGCTGCTGCGCACGCAGTTTGTTTTCCTGGATTATGGGGAGCCCTGGCTCCTGTTTTACCTGGATTATCTGGCCATGATGGGAACGTTTATTTTTCTGTCTCACTATGCTTCTAAGTTTTTCCGGGCGCTGCTTGGGAAGAAAAGGAAGAAGCGGATGGGTTAAGGCGTGAAACAGAGAAAGTTATAAAAACAGCATTAAGAAGAGGAGGAGAATATGAAATATACGAAATTAGGGAATTCTGATCTGAATGTGTCCCGCATCTGCATGGGATGTATGGGATTTGGAGATGCGGCAAATGGCCAGCATTCCTGGACGCTGGATGAGGAACAGTCCCGCAAGATCATCCGGCATGGGCTGGAACTCGGCATCAATTTCTTCGATACGGCAATCGCTTACCAGAGCGGAACAAGCGAACAGTATGTGGGACGCGCGCTGCAGGATTATGCGAAGCGGGATCAGGTGGTGGTGGCCACCAAGTTCCTGCCGCGTACGCCCCAGGAGGTGGAAGAGGGCGTGTCCGGGCAGCAGCATATAGAGCGGATGATTAATACCAGCCTGAAAAATCTGGGCATGGAGTATGTGGATCTCTATATCTATCATATGTGGGATTATGCGACGCCGCTTTACGATATCATGGAAGGGCTGAACCGCGTAGTGAAGGCGGGAAAGGCCAGATATATCGGGATTTCCAACTGCTTTGCCTGGCAGCTGGCCAAGGCAAACGCTCTGGCAGAGAGGGAGGGCTTTGCGCCCTTCGTATCGGTGCAGGGACACTATAATCTGATTTTCCGGGAAGAGGAACGGGAGATGGCAAAGCTGTGCGCACAGGACAACATCGCCATGACGCCGTACAGCGCGCTGGCTGGAGGCCGCCTGTCCAAACGGCCGGGAGAGACCTCTAAACGTCTGGAAAAGGATGACTATGCGCGTCTTAAATATGACGCTACGGCTGAACAGGATGAACGCATCATCCGGCGTGTGGCCGAACTGGCTGACCGGCATGGGGTGAGCATGACGGAAATCTCGCTGGCCTGGCTGCTCACCAAGGTGACTGCGCCTGTGGTGGGAGCGACCAAATTTCACCATGTGGAAGGGGCGGCAGCTGCGGTGGATCTGACTTTGACGGAAGAGGAACTGGCTTATCTGGAAGAGGAATATGTGCCTCATAAGTTGGTGGGCGTTATGGCGCAGAACACGCCGGCTTCGGCAGGAGAGAAGCATGTCTGGTCCACCGGAAGCCAGACGATCGGAACGTGAGAAAAGGCGCAGAAGCGCTTTGAACCTGAGCGGTACGCAGGGTTAAGTGGATTTGCGAATGACCAGCTTGGTGGCAACTTCAATTTTCAGGGGCTGTGAACCAGGGGAGGCGATCAGCTGCGCGAGCCGGTCGGCAGCAACCTGTCCCATGTACTGTTTCGGCACGTTTATGGTAGTGAGGCCGGGCTCGATGTAGGAAGAGACGGGCATATCGTCAAAACCGGCGACAGCGACGTCCTGCGGAATGCGGTATCCTCTTTCCTGAAAGGCCTTCAGGGCGCCGCAGGCGATCAGATCATTGTCCGCAAAATAGCAGCGCGCCGGTTCTTCCCCGGCATCCAGCAGAGAGAGCATATCGGAGTAGGCGCCGTCCATGGACGGCGTCAATCTATGTACCAGGGATTTGGAGGCGGACATGCCGCTTGCGCGGACAGCTTTGTAGAACCCGTTCGCCCGTTCCTGGAAATTGTTGATGGGATAAGAGGAACGCAGGTAGCCTGGCTGTTTTCTGTATTTGCGGATGAGATAACTGACAGCCTGGTAAGCGCCCTGAATGTTGTTGATCATAACACAGTCGGTTCTTATGTTTTCAAAATAGGAATCCAGCAGCACAACAGGAATGGGCAGATTGGAAAACGGGGCAAAATCCGCTTCCTGCATTTCTGTACCAAGCAGGATGATCCCTTTGCTTCCCGCCCGGATGAGATCGGAAAGGGCGGATTCCACAGGTTCTCCTTCATAGAGATAGAAAATATTCAGATAATAATGGTTTTGCTTACAGCCCAGATTGATGCCTTCGGAAAGCTGGGAAAAGAATGGGGTGTCCGCTACGACAGCCCCGTGACGCTTATAGAGAATAAATTGTACGGTGCCGTTCATGGATTGTGGAACGGCATTTTTTTCGTTGATTTTGGAAAAATCATACCCGAGTTCCCGGGCGTATCCAACACCCGCTTGCGGGTGGCGGTGCTGACGCCGGGTTTATGATTCAGCGCCATGGAGACGGCGGCTTCTGAAAGATTCAGTATTTTGGACAATTCTTTTGCTGTAACGGCCATGCGGACGGTTTCCTTTCCTAACGGTTCAGACAGCCCTGGTGGGTTCCGGCAGGACAGCCTGAACCGTTCTATGATTATGTCCATTGTATAAAATTAAGTTGATTAAGTCAATTATGCACTGAATATATGCTTAATACTTAATTGATATTAAGTTTTTGATAAAGGATAATTCAAGTATCAATAAGAAAAACGGGCAATCAAGGGATGCGTTTTTTCCGTTGCTGCGCAGCAGTACGGACAGGAGTGCCGTCACCGGCAAGAGCCAGATGGTCTGGATCGATCAATCCCTTCTTAATAGAACGATCCAGGAACTGCTGTTGATAAAGCCGAAAAACAAGGAAAAACGGATTTTCCGGTTTGAAGTTCCAATGCTCCAGCAGAGGGAGAAGTTTGGAAGCGGTACTGGAAGAATCGCAGGGAGTTTTATCGCCTTTCTTTTTCCCCTTTGGAGGCTTCATTTTAGGGAAACGGTCTTTCGGGGAAAGATTGTTAGAGTCATCCTGCCAGATGCGGGAAAAGAAATCATAAAAAGTCCCGACACCGGGAGTATCCCCGAAAGAGAATCCGCTGAGGATGGCATAAAGAGGAGTTTCCCGGAGCATACGGCACCAGAGTGTGATGGAAGTTACTTTCAGTTTCAAAGCAAGCAGATAGGAACGCAGCATACAGGAAGGGAGCCTTGGTTGCGGGCCAAAAACAGAGTAACACTCCTGCATAATGGAATCCGTCAGGGAAAGATCCAGATACCAGAACTGCACGATATAGTCCCAGGTGCTTTTGGAAAGCACAAAGGGATCGGGATAAAACTTAAGAAAATCGGATACGAACGTATCCTGATAGGCGGCATGGCCGCCAGGATTAGTAGGTAACAAAGAAATCGCCTCCAGTCGATTGAAATAAAATATAATCAATCGGCTTCGCCGCAAATTTTGAGCGATTTGTCAAGCGTTTTTTGCAAAAAAGTGGGTGATTTTTTTGAGATAGGGGTCGGAAAGCCTTATAAACTCGGGGCTGAAGATTCCGAGAAGTTATTTTATAGAATGGGAGGAAAAAGGCCTCGGAAGCCTTTTTCCCTTCCGCAGGCCAAAGGAGAAGACAGCTTGTGTGTTCCGGATTCACAGCGACGAGGTATCCAGGGCAAAGGAACTCCTTAGGCCCGTTTTGGGTTCCAAAATGAAAGAGACTGAAGGAGAAGACTGAGTATGGAAAAGAAGAATGTCTGGAATGTGTATTCCGGAAAGCAGCGTGAAGCAGCGGACGCCTTTGCCAGAGAATATATGGATTTCCTGGATAATGGCAAAACAGAACGGGAATGCGTGGATACGCTGGTTAACCTGATCGAGAAGGAAGGATACAGAGAACTTTCCGATCTGGTCGCGAAAGGCGAGAAGCTGAAAGCCGGTGATAAGGTATATGCGGTTAACATGAATAAGTGCCTGCTGATGTATCAGATCGGCAGCAAGCCTCTGAAGGAAGGCATGAATATTCTGGGCGCGCATATTGACAGCCCGAGGATTGATGTGAAGCAGAATCCTCTGTATGAAGAAGGCGGAATTTCTTATCTGGATACCCATTATTACGGCGGCATCAAGAAGTATCAGTGGGTAGCCCTTCCCCTGGCCATTCATGGCGTTGTGGTGAAAAAAGACGGAACCACGGTGGAAGTAAATGTGGGAGAAGATGAGGAAGATCCTGTATTTTTCATTTCCGATCTTTTGATTCACCTGGCAGGAGAACAGATGGAGAAGAAGGCTGCCAAGGTGGTGGAAGGAGAAGCGCTGGATCTGGTAATCGGAAGCATGCCCTTAGAGGATCAGGAAAAGGAAGCGGTGAACGCGAATGTCCTGAAGATCCTGAAAGAGACCTATGATATCGAAGAGGAAGATTTCCTTTCTGCTGAGCTGGAGATCGTTCCGGCTGGCCGGGCGAGGGAAGCCGGATTTGACCGCAGCATGATCCTGGCCTATGGACAGGATGACAGAGTGTGCGCATATACTTCCGCACGGGCGATCCTGGAAGTGGCTGGCAAGACCACAGAGCGCACCGCTTGCTGTATTCTGGTGGATAAGGAAGAAATCGGAAGCGTGGGAGCTACAGGTATGCAGTCCCGCTTCTTTGAGAACGTTACGGCGGAGCTGATGGAGCTGGCTGGAGAATACACGGAACTGGATCTGAGAAGATGCCTGGCGAATTCCGTGATGCTTTCTTCTGATGTGAGCGCAGGGTATGATCCTTCTTATGCGTCCTATTTTGAGAAAAAGAATGCCGCATTCCTGGGAGAAGGCATGGTATTCAACAAGTTCACGGGTGCGAGAGGTAAATCCGGTTCCAACGACGCCAATGCGGAATACATGGCGCATATCCGTGACATCTGCGACAAGGCAGGAATCGTGTTCCAGACCGCGGAACTGGGCAAAGTGGATGTGGGCGGAGGCGGAACCATCGCTTATATCATGGCCCTGTACGGAATGAACGTGATCGACTGCGGCGTGGCGGTGTTGAACATGCATGCGCCTTGGGAGGCAACGAGCAAAGCTGATGTGTACGAGACGATGAGGGGCTATGTCGCTTTCCTGGAAAATGCGGGCATGTGAAAAGGCCGGTTGGAACCGGCCGGCTGCAGGAGGCGAAGAAGAATTGAAGACATCTGATTTTTACTACGATTTGCCGCCGGAGCTCATCGCGCAGGATCCCCTGGAGGACCGTTCGTCCTCCAGGCTCATGGTGCTTAATAAGGAGACGGGCGAGGTTTCTCATCATGTCTTTCGGGAGGTCACATCCTTTCTGGAACCCGGAGACTGCCTGGTTTTAAACAATACGAAGGTGATTCCAGCCAGGCTCATGGGGGTTCGGGAAGAGACGGGCGGCGCTGTGGAAGTGCTGCTTTTGAAGCGCAGGGCGGATGATGTGTGGGAGACGCTGGTTCGTCCTGGCAAGAAGGCGAGGCCGGGCACGAAGCTGGTCTTTGGAGACGGCCTCCTGCACGCAGAGGTGCTGGAGGTGGTAGAAGAGGGCAACCGCTTGATCCGTTTCCAATATGAAGGGATCTGGGAAGAGGTTCTGGATCGCCTGGGAGAGATGCCCCTGCCGCCTTATATCACCCACAAGCTTCAGGATAAGAACCGCTATCAGACGGTGTATGCGAAATATGAGGGCTCTGCTGCCGCTCCCACGGCCGGCCTGCATTTCACACAGGAACTGCTGCGTGAAGTGGAGAAAAAGGGCGTGGACATTGCCTATGTGACGCTTCATGTGGGACTTGGAACGTTTCGTCCTGTGAAGGTGGAAAATCTGGCGGAGCACCATATGCATTCCGAGTATTACCAGGTGAGCGGCGAAGCGGCGGAGAAGATCAATCGTGCGAAGGAGAGCGGCCATCGCGTCATCTGCGTGGGAACCACCAGCTGCCGGACGGTGGAAAGCGCCTGCGACGAGAACGGCCATCTGGAGGCTGGCTGCGGGGATACGGATATTTTCATTTATCCGGGCTACCGTTTTAAAGTGCTGGATGCGCTGATTACGAATTTTCACCTGCCGGAATCCACGCTCGTGATGCTCGTATCCGCTCTGGCGGGAAGAGAGCATGTTCTGTCCGCTTATGAAGAAGCGGTGCGGGAAAAGTATCGTTTCTTCTCGTTCGGGGACGCCATGCTCATCGTTTAATTCAAAATCGTATATTTGTAAACAATGCAAAAGCCGGAGAGTCCTATTTCCGGCTTTTGTGATAGAATCGAGCCAATATGTCAAGCAAAACAGGATATTGCGAATGATGAGCTGTACACCTATAAGGAAGTATGGCTCTGAAACGGTTTAGAATGAGGGTGCCTTACAAGGGTGTCCTCATTTTTTCCTTATAGGATTAGGATGTCAAAAGGTTATGAACCTTTGATATAAATTTGTACCTTGAAAATGAACACGATATAGGAATGTTGTTAAATCTTTGATACAATCGATGTATCAAAGATAGAGGTGATCGAAATGGCTTTTGTATCAAACGATACCCAGCAGATGTCATTGGCAGACAGTACCTTTCATCTGACTAACCGAGAGCGTAAATTTCTCGAAAAATCCTGGGCCAAAACATTTGCAGATAAGATTTTTCCTGCAATAGATGAAGATCTGTTTTCTGTTTTATACAGCGAAAAAGCATCAAGACCGAATACTCCTGTAAATGTTATTGTCGGAGCGCTGATACTGAAAGAAGCGCTTGGCGATTCAGATGATGAACTTGTTCAGGCTTTGATGTTTGATATCAGATATCAGTATGCACTCCATACGACCAGTTTTAAGGAGCAGCCTTTAAGCGACAGGACATTGAGCAGATTCCGCGCCAGATGTCTGGCATATGAAACGGAAACAGGGATCGACCTGATCCACATTTGTGTAACATCTCTGGCAAAGGAGATTGCAGAATTCATGGGGCTGGCTTCTTCCATGCAGAGAATGGACAGTATGATGATCGCTGCAAACATCAGAAATCTTTCATTACTGGAACTTTTTTATACCTGTGTTGCAAATCTTGCAAAAGTTATGGTGACCCGGGATGTCCCCCTTCCAGAAGCACAAAAGCACTATGTCGAGAAAGATGATTATAATGCATTCATTTATCATCAGCGTAACCTTGATGCCAATAACAGGACGATCCAGGTCATGCATGATGCAGAAAGACTTCTGGATATCTGTGGCGGGGATTTTGACGATACCAGTGAATATCAGCTGTTAATCCGGTTGCTTAAAGAACAGACAACTTTTCATAGCGACGGGACCCGGCGTTTGCGCGAGAAAAAGGAAAAAGAAGATCCTTCAAAAGTGCTGTTGAATCCATCGGATCCAGAAGCAACTTTCCGTAAAAAGGCTGGCAGTAAACATCTGGGATAAGCAGCGAATCTTACAGAAACGGTAGGCGAAAATAAAAGTCTGATTACAGACTATGCGTATGAGCAGAACATCTATTCCGATAGTCAGTTTCTAAAGGATCATCTGGATAAGGAACCGATCTATGAGCAGGAAGTAGTAATGGTTGCCGATGGGGCCTATGGCAGTGAACCTAATGTTGCCAAAGCTGCAGCGCATGGGATCAGACTGATCACTACGAATTTTACTGGCAAAAAACCTGCGGATATTTTTGCAGATTTCATTTTTAGTGAAGATGGCCGCAAGCTATTGGAATGTGCGAATCATAAAAAGCCCTATCAGATACGGTATGATGAACACAATGATCGCTGTGATGCACTCTTTCGTAAGTGTGATTGTATAAATTGCCCGTATCTGCAGGAATGCAAGCCCCGGTTACGTCAGAGTAATTCATTAAAAGAATTATCCTGGAAAGCAGTGAACCGGGCGAAGCAGTTACGATTTATGAAAACAGATGAATTTAAAGAATACGCTCATTTCCGTAATGGTGTAGAAGCACTACCATCTCTTCTTCGTAGAAAATACCATGTAGATAAGATACCAGCACATGGGAAGAAAAGAACCCGGCTGTATTTTGGATTTAAAATCGCAGCCCTGAATTTCCAAAAGCTATTGGATTATGAAAATAGCCTGGTACATTGTGCCATTGAAAAAGAAACGGCATAAAAAGCACCAGAAAATATGCACTTCTAATCATTCTCCAATACTACCTTTAATAAGTTCCAGACACAATCGTGTTAAGTTTTCAAGGTACAAGTAAAAGGCTGCTTTTAGATATGCCTTTTGACACCCTAATCCTATCGAATAAAAAAGACGTTGATGCGCACTCGCGCGTAATGCAGATGTTGCCTGACGGCAACCGCGCTCGGCGCAAGTGTGCGCCAAGGCACACACTTTTTTATAAAATCACATTCACCTGATTTCCTTCCATCCATTTCTCCAAGCTGTCGAACACAATCTCGGCTCTAAGCAGCATGGATTCCTCAGATGCGAAGGCAATATGCGGCGTGAGAATCGTATTCGGGGCGCAAGCAGCACATGGTCCGCAGGAACCGGAGGCTCCATCTCAAACACATCGATTCCCGCTCCTGCAAGCCTGCCGGACTGCAATGCTTCTGCCAAAGCGTCAGAATCCACAACAGGGCCGCGGGCCGCATTGATCAGGATCGCACCTTCCTTCATCAGCGCGATTTTTTCCTTATTGATCAGATTTTTCGTTTCAGCCGTCAGCGGGCAATGAAGGGTGACGATATCCGACTGACGAAGGAGTTCGTCCAGGCTCACATATTCAGCCAGTTCCCTGTTTTCTTCCTTCACCGTGCGGCTGTATGCCAGCACCCGGCATCCAAATGCCTTGCACAGAACTGCCACCCGCTTGCCAATGGAACCCAATCCCACGATTCCGACCGTTCTTTCCTGAAGCTGTCTTCCCACCAATCCGTCCTTGGTCTTACCCGATCTGCAGCGTTCCTCCACCTGCTTCACATTTCTGAGCAGGGAAAGCATCATACAGATCACAAGTTCCGCTACGGATTCGTTGGAATAGCCGGACGCGTTGCTGACAGCCACATTGCATTCCTTAGCCGCCTCCAGATCCACATGGTCTACACCGGTAAACGCCACATCAATGAATTTCAGCTTCGGGCAGTTTCTGATCACTTTACCGGGCAGAGGCATATTGGCGATCATGATCACATCCGCGTCCTTCGCGCGCTCAATGCACACGTCCGGATCCGTATTCTTCTCATAAGCGGCGAACTCATGTCCCGCCTCTTTCAGCTTATCCGCAAAGACGGCCAGCTTTTCCTCCGTAATTCCCAGTGATTCCAGCAGTACGATTTTCATCTCAATCCCCATTCCTTTCTCATTTCATTCCATTCAGATGGAGGGCCTTGCATTGCCCATCCTCCGGCAGGTGTCCTGCGGGTTTAAATGGTTGTCCCCCTCGGCGCTCTGCCATTTCCGCATGGTGGTATTTTTTATTATAGTAGCATTTTTATTGGGGGAAGGCTAGTTGTTTTCATCCCTTCCTCAGATCGTTCCATCCCAGGTCGTCACCTGTGTATTTTTCTCTTCTTCTTCGTCAAACCATCTCGTCGTCACACATTTGCTTTCCGTAAAGAAACGATAGGCATCCTTTCCCAGGCAATGAAGATCGCCGAAGAAAGAATTTTTATGGCCCGCAAACGGGAAAAATCCAATCGGTACAGGGATCCCCACATTCACGCCCACCATGCCTCCATCCGTGTACCGGACGAACTGTCTTGCGTAATGTCCGTTCTGTGTGAAAATAACAGAACCATTCGCATAGGGATTCCGGTTCATAAGAGCCAATCCTTCTTCAAAATTCTTCACCCGCTTAATGCACAACACAGGTCCGAAGATTTCTTCTCTACCTATGCTCATCTCTTCCGTCACATGGTCAAAAATGGTTGGGCCAATGAAATAGCCGCCCTCATATCCTTTCACCACACAATCCCTTCCGTCCAGAATAAGGGATGCGCCTTCTTTGATTCCCTTGTCTATGTCACGCAGAATCTCCTGATAATGGGCTTCATAGGTGATCGGGCCAAGTTTGCTTTCTTTATCCCAGGCGGGCCCGATCGTCAGGTTTTTGGCCTGTCTGACCAGTTCTTCCACAAAGGCATCCGCTATTTTTTCTTCCACCACGCAGCAGCTTAGAGCCATACACCTTTGCCCCGCACACCCAAATGCAGAATTCATCACGCCTGCAGCTGTTCTGACTAACGGCGCATCCGACAAGATCAGCGCATGGTTCTTGGCCTGGCAAAGAGCCTGTACCCGTTTTCCGTTTCCCGCAGCCTGTTCGTAGATCTTCTTTCCCACAGCTGTAGAACCCACAAAGGTAATACCTTTCACTGCAGGATGGGAAAGAATCACTTCCGTTTCCTGCCTGGAACAGGTGAGCACATTCAGTACACCGTCCGGCAGACCGGCCTCTTTATATAATTCTGCAATCCGAAGTGCCGTTCGCGGCGTCATGCTCGCTGCTTTTAACACCATCGTATTTCCGCACGCCAGGCAGACCGGCGTCATCCATCCAAAGGGGATCATCGCCGGAAAATTGACAGGGACGATTCCCGCAAATACCCCGATTGGTTCCCTGTACTGCACCGTATCAAACCCTGTAGAAGCATCCATCAGGCTCTCTCCCATCATCAGGGAAGTGACCTGCGTAGCCAGTTCCGTGCCTTCCTTCGCCTTCAGCACGTCCCCTTCCGCTTCTGCCCACACTTTTCCGTTTTCTTCCGCCACAAGCCGGGTCAGTTCCTCCATGTGTTCTATCAGAAGATTTCTTACCCGATATAAAATCTGCGCCCTCTTGGATGCCGGCGTGCCACTCCAGGACGGATAAGCCGCCTTGGCGGCTTCTATGGCCTCCTTGACTTCCTCCCGTCTGCAGCGGGGCGCAAGTCCTGTCACCTCTCCAGTGCTGGGATTATGAAGTTCATAATAGACTTCTGTCTGCGATTGCTTATACCTGCCATTGCAGAAATATCCTAACTTTTCCATACTAGCTTTCCACCCTTTCTGCCCGAAATGCCAGGCTGGTACTTCTTATCTCTCCAGGTTCAAGATGCAGATACATCCCTTCCCTATCTGTGTCCGAATAGGAACTATATGCATAATTGCAGGGTTCCAGCGCCATCGCATATCCTTGTGAATCATTCCTGTACCAGCATCGCACGAACGGGTATACTGCTTTATCCCATTCCAGGGAAAATGCAAGTCCCTTATGCGCATTCCGCATTCCTGCCCGTCCTTCCTTTGCACACATGGTAAAGACGAGCTGCCCGTCCTCCGTATGTTCCCGCATCCGGCGCAGATCATGAATGGTTCCATCCGGCATGGGCGCTTCGCTTATTCTCTTCTCATATGCTTCTTTCTGCCCGCCCTTTTGGGCATAAAGAGAAGATAAAAACAGTTCCTCCGACGGATAATGGATTTGAACATCCGGCTCCAGGAAATCCCCGCCGAATACAGCATGTTGTGTCCAGGTAACATCTACCGGAGCATCTCCCAAGTTTTCCACCGACTCATCAACCAGAAGTTTCGTTCCTTCCAGCCGAAACCGCTTGACCAGGCGCAGAGGGAAATCAGGCAGCAGGACATGCAGAGTCAATTCCTCCTGATTCTCCTTTGGACAGCTTTCTGCCTTCCAGCCCACGCAGGCCGCTGTTCCCACTGGCCGCATCCCATCATAGATCCGTTCTTTGTATTTTCCGAAACCGGGTATCACATCCTGCCATCCCCCGGTGCTGCAGTCTGAATACCAGTCAAGCGGTTGTTTGTACAGGTCTTTTGACCGGCATTCCGCAAATCCTTCATCGCGCGTATATAAAAATGTAAGCTTATCCGGAAGCCATGTAATCTGATTTACATCGCCTCCTTTTCCTTCCAGAATTTTTACTGAAAGCCACTGATTAGACAGGATCCATCCCTGAATGCCTTCCTGTTTCCAGTTTTCTATCATTCCGCTTCTCCACCGCCTTCCAGCCGGCCGCAAAGCCTGCGGACGGCCATCACGCACAGCATGGCGCCCGCATCCGGATATTCCCGGTTCCGTCCGTCCAGCCATTTGGCCCGGCCGGTCTTGGCCGCCATTCCTTTGGTGCTCTCCATTCCTTTTTCGGCCGCCAAAGCCGCTTCCCCCATAGCTGCAAGCGGATCCTTGCTGCGATTGTACGAAAGAATCAGCGTATCCGCAAACGGCACAAGCGCATCCAGGATCGTTTTGTCTCCCACAGACGCCTTGCCTCTCTGTGCGATCATCTCCGCCATGGTATGAGGGATCTGAATGACCTGTTCTGCTTCCAGGCTCTTCCTTCCCATGGTTTGTTTCGCCGCAGCCAAAAGCCCAAAGGAAATCAGGGTTCCGAGCGTGGAAGGCGCTGCGCGGTTAAAGGCCGACGCACAGGCCATAAACATTTCCCCAATTCCTGAAAACGTCTCTTCGTCCAGCAGCCTGCTCACGGCCAGTCCGCCTTTTTCCATGGACAATCCCATGTCCCCGTCTCCCAGCTTGCTGTCAATTTCCGTAAGTGTCTCTTTTTCCTCTATCATTACACTGCAGACCACCTGCATCGCACGCTTGATTGAAGCTATCCCAATTTCCTCCATATGCCCTCCTTCCATGCCGCGCATTCCGTCTTCTATTTTTATCTGTTCTTACAACTTCTCAAATTATCTGCGCACAGGCATAACCCCGGGTATCTTGACCGGGACGCGGTAGACTCCTGTGCTGGCCGTAATATAAAGCATTTGGCCATCTGCCCCGCCAAAACACAAGTTCCCCGCCACTTCCGGACACTTCAAAATAGCCACTGGTTCCCCCGAAGGGTCGATTACCCAGATACCGCCCGGCCCGGTCAGATACACGTTTCCTTCCGTATCCACTTTCATGCCGTCTGCAGCCCCGTTTCCATACCTGGCATCCAATGTGGCAAACCTGCCGATCAGAGATGCGGTTCCGTCCTTTCTCATCTGATACGCCACAATCAGCTGATGATTTGTATCATTGACATATAGAATCTGCTCGTCCGGGGAAAACGCGATCCCATTCGGCCTTTCCATTCCATCATCCACCAAAAAGAGATTGCCCGCTTCCGGCATTCCACCTTCTGCCCGTATTCCATAGATTCCATTGAAAGGAAGTTCCCTCACATCTCCCATCGCTGTAGAATACGGATCGGTAAAGTATATCCATCCATCGCTCCTTGCTGCCACATCATTGGGGCTGTTCAGCCTCTTACCCTCAAAGCTGTCCGCCAATATCCTGCTTTTGCAGCTTCCTGCCACCGTTATTGCATGCGATCTCGTCTCCGCCGACACAATGCTTCCATCCGAAAGCATACTCAGTCCAACGGCCCTTCCGCTGTTTGTCCGGTAGATCCCTTCCTTCCAGCGATAAATCAGATTATCGTTAAAATCCGTGAAGTAAAGACATTCTTCCTTCCCGTCCCAGACCGGCCCTTCCGTAAAATAAAAGCCCTCCGCAATTTTCTCCAAATTAGCCGACTCGTAGAAAATATGGCCTGCTTTCTGCGCAAACCGAACGATTTCCATGATGCCCTCCTTTCAGATATCCTAACGATAGGGAGAATCCTCCACCATCGGAGGAAAGATCTCATCCATCTCCTTCAAGAAGTCTTCCGGCAGCGTGATATCAACGCAATGGAGCAAAGAACGCAGATCCTCAATGCAGGTAGGGGCAACGATCACGCTGGTCACTTCCGGACGCCTAAGTTCCCATGCCAATGTTACATTGGCCTCTGTCTCTCCGAGCTGCCTACATAAAGCGGAATACCGCTCCGCCTTGTCCCGATAACGCTCAAACAGCCGCTTGCTCTCCGCATTCATGGGCCTCTTTTCCGGATGAAATGCATCAATTCCCAGCAGCCCCCTGAAGAGCGGGCTGAACAATGTGATCCCAATTCTCTGATCCGCGGCCATAGGAAGAAGTTCCAATTCTGCTTCGCGGCTTAATGGCGTATACAAATGCTGCTCATTTACCAACCCCATATAGTTTCTTCTGCGCGCCGTCTCCTGCGCTTTCATAATCTGCCAGGCATCATGGTTGCTGCTTCCTACATAATCCACCTTACCGCTTCTTACAAAACCTTCAAACGCTTCCCAGATCTCATCCCATCCCGTTGCAGGATCCGCTTTATGCATCTGAATCAGTTCCAGGTGATCTGTCTGCAGCCGCTTCAACGACGCTTCCACATGCCTTCTGATCTTGTAAAGAGAAAGCCCTTCCACATTGTTGGGGCCGTCCAGGTCGCTTTTCTCAAAGATTCTGCCGACCTTTGTGCCCAACACTACCTTTTCTCTTCTGTTATTTCCCTGCTTAAACCACTCTCCGATGATGCTCTCTGTCAGCCCTCTGGTCTCAATTCCTCCATAGACGTTGGCGGTATCGAAAAAATTAATCCCGCATTCCAACGCATAGTCCATGATCTGAAAGGCTCCCTGTTTATCCACAACGCCCCAGTCCCCCACGCCGGAAGATTTGCCTGTGCCAAAGTTCGCTGTTCCCAGACAGATCTTACTGACATACATGCCGCTGCGTCCCAATCTGCAATATTTCATAATAGATTCCTCTCTTAATACCGTACAAACGGTGTATATTCCTGCTGCGAAAGAAGCCCTTCCAGTTCTTCATCCAGGCGGAGAATACTTAAAGACAATCCCGCCATTTCCAGGGAAGTGGCATATTCTCCCACCATCGCCTTGCCAACGGTTATCTTTTTTTCCTGCAAATAATCTGCCACATCTTTATAGAAAATATAAAGCTCCTCACGGCTCGTAGTACCCAGGCCATTCTCCAGCACGGCAATACGTTCTCCTTCCGCAATTTCCAAGTCCTTTAACAGCGCCGGTGTTAACTCCCTGGCCAGATCACGGCTGCTCATCATCCTGACCCGTTTGATCCCAGGCTCTCCGTGTATGCCCATACCGATCTCCATGTCCTGATCGTTCATTTCAAAAATCGGTCTGGGTGCTCCCGGAAGCGTACAGGACGAAAAAGCCACACCATAGCTGGAGGTATTGCGGACAGCCTTTTGTGCCACTG